>CAYRHK010000117.1:0-7414 GCA_964423825.1 uncultured Terricaulis sp.
TGCGCCGTGTTGATGGTGATGCCGCGCGCCTTCTCTTCCGGCGCCGCGTCGATGTCGGCGTAGGACATCGCCTTGGCGCCGCCCTTCTTCGCCAGAACCATCGTGATCGCCGCCGTCAGCGTCGTCTTGCCGTGATCGACGTGACCAATCGTGCCGATGTTGCAGTGCGGCTTCGTCCGCTCAAACTTTTCCTTGGCCATTGTAAGGTCCTGTGTCTCCGGCGATCAAAATGATGAAAGGCGCTGCAGCCGTGCCGAAGCGCAAGTCAAGGAGCGGGTCTTTAGCTGCATGAGCGCCGCCGTCAAGCCCCTGGGGCCGAGGGCGCTGGCGCTCAGGGCGGCTGAACGCTAATCTGACTCTGCGACGGTTCGTCCGAAGGGACGCGAAGAGGGAACGCGGTGCGGGATTTGCCCCAAGGCCGCGGCTGTGCCCGCAACTGTAAGCGGCGAGTCTGGTAGCCAGCATGCCACTGCCCTTCAGGGGGCGGGAAGGCGGCGACAAGACAATGAGCCGTGAGCCAGGAGACCTGCCGCCGCACGTCGCTCGTTCGCCGGCCGGGACCAGCCGCACGAACCGGATGCCTCCGCAGCAGCGACGCGGGCGGCCCCGTGCGTTATCGCGCACCCCGCTGTCGCTGCTTGGGTCCATCCTCGGGGACGGGATGGCGGAATACGAGGGGCCTTCCCCATGCACACGCCTACGCAAACCCTACTGGCCACGATCATCGTCGCTGCCGCGACTTGCACGCCGGCCGCCGCAGAAGACGACATCGTCGTCACCGCCACGCGCACACTGACAACAACAAGAGCGCTGCCCGCTGACGTAACCGTCGTTGATGTCGATACGTCGCTTTCCCAAGGGCGCACCACCTTGAGCCAGGCGCTGGAATCCACACCCGGTCTCGGCATCGTTCAGAGCGGCGGCGCCGGACAGCAGACCAGTGTCTTCGCCAGCGGCGCAAATTCCAACCACACCCTTGTCTTGTTCGACGGCCTGCGTCTCAACGATCCATCCACACCGGGATCATCATTCGACGCCGGCCAGGATCAGATCAGCGCCCTCTACCGCATCGAAATCGTCGAAGGCCCGATGAGCGCGGCGTTCGGGTCGGACGCCATAGGCGGCGTGATAAATCTCATCCCCCATCGCGGCGGCGAAGGCCCCTTGAACGCACGCCTCGCCATAACCACCGGCTCGTTCGATACCTTGACCACGGCTGCGGGCGTGGACGGAACGCTTGGCGCCTTCCGCTACGCGGTCACCGCCGAAGCCTACGCCAGCGAAGGCTACGATTTGGTGCCCGCACGCATCGTGACCAGGACCGGCGATAAAGACGGCGCCGAAATGGCGGCCATCACCGCCGTGTTCGATTTCGCACTTTCAGACGACGTCAACCTGGACCTGCTGTTGCGCCGCCGCGAGGCGCGCGCCGACTTCGATGCGCTGGCGTACGAATTCGTCCCGCCCTACCGCGAGTATCGCCTCGATGACCCCGATCTCCAGATCGCGAAAAACAGCTCCATAATTTCGCGCCTCGGTGCAACTTGGGAGCTTAGCCAAACCCTGTCGCTGCGAGTCACCGCCGGCAACGTGCGTCAACAGCGCGAGCAGCACGATGGCGGTCAGCTCACCGATGGTTACGAGGGCGAACGCCGCTTCGCCGATTTGACCTTGGATTGGCGCGCGGACAATGTCGGCGCAGTCGAGGAGGTCAGTATAGTCGCTGGGCTGAGTGCTGAGCGTGAAGAGATCAATATCGCGCAGGGCTTTGGCTTTGCGCCCCCGATCTCGTTCTTGACCGCAGAGCAAGCGCAGGACAGCGCTTTTCTCACGCTGCAAGGATCGATCGCGCCCTTGAGCCTGACCGGCGCGCTGCGCGTCGATGATTATGAAGGCTTCGGGGCGCAGACGACGTGGCGCGTCGGCGCAACGTACGATATGGGGCGCGCGCGCGTGTATGGCGCGTACGGGACTTCATTCCGAGCACCCACGCTGTATGAGCGCTACGCTTCCTTCGGCGATCCGCTGCTCAACCCCGAGCATGGGCAAAGTTGGGAGCTGGGCGGCGATCTGCGCTTGCCCGCGTTCGGCAGGCAAGACGGCCTGGAACTCGGGATTCTCTACCGGCAAACAACCATCGAGGATCTCATCGATTTCGGGCCTTCGTCTTCGTACGAGAACATCGACGCCGCCGCCATCGACGCCGGCGAAGCACGGATGAGCGTCAACCTCGCGTCTTGGCTGACGCTGCGCACCGGTTACGTTTACACCAACGCCCGCGATGAAGCGACGGGCGCCCGCTTGCTGCGCCGTCCTGAACACGCATGGACACTCGGCGTCGATGTCGCCCAGGGCCCCTTCAGCGCCAGCGCTAGTTGGCGCAGCGTCGGCAGGCGCACCGACATCGTCTACGGCGACGACAGCTTCTCGATCGGCGCTGCCGACACGCCCGCTTACGATCTGTCCCGCCTATCGTTCACGTACGCCTTCGCGGAGGGCGCTGACGCCTTCGTCGCGATCGAGAACGCGTTCGATGAGAAATACGAACCCGTGAACGGCTTTGCCGGGGCGCCGCAAGCGATCACCATCGGGCTGCGGCTGCAAGCCGGAGAGCGGACACGCTAGTTTCTATGGCGCGGCGGCGAGATCGAGATCGTCGCCGCGCAGCTCCCCACGCACGCTGTCGTAACACACCGAGTCCAGGGCGCCGTTGTCGCGCCCCTCTGGCGTCGCTCCGGGACGGAACCATTGCCGCCGCAATGACACCGTGCCGTTCGCCACAACCCCAACCGGCGCCGCCAACTGGTTGACACGCGCCTGGGCGCCTGCTGTGCGCGCCCAAGAGGGCAATCCATCGGCGACGTGCGTAAATCGCACCAACAAATTTCCGCAAGGATAGTCGCCGAACTCCAACGCCGTGATCTCAACCAAACGCCGCTCCAGCGGACCACAGAAACTCGGCCGCTCACCGCCGTAGGGCGTCCCACGCAACGCCGAGGCGCCCTGCTCAGTGAGATCATATTGGAACGCGTCGGGGCCCAGGTCCGGGCGTTCGCGCTGACCCAGGAACCCCAAGGCCACGAACTCCTCCATGCGCGCCCTGCTCTCGGAAGCCACGTCCGCGCCCCAGTCGCGCGCCATCAAGTCGTAGCGCGCCACGTACACGCTGCGCCGATCATTCGCACTGAGCCAAAGACCTGGCCAGGGCATGCAAGCTGGCGCAGCGCTGACAAGTCGCTGCACCGCCACGGCGACCTCATCACGAGACACCGTTCCCTCCACAGGCTCAAGCAGCATCTCCGCCGCGCCAGTGCGAATCTCCGGCGGCATGCGGCGGAATTCCTCCGGCGAAGGCGCGTCGATCACAGACGCACACGCCGACAGGCTGAGTACAAGCGCACCGAGGGCCAAAGCGGAGACAGGTCTTTCAAGCGGCATCGCGGCATCCCCTCGCCAAGCGATTGTAACCAGATCACTATGACGCAATTTCGCGGGCGCGAAAATGGGCCAAATCGCCCTCATTTGTCGCCAGGAACCTCCGCTACTCGCGGGAGAAATCCGCTAACGCCACGCGCCATGCCGTTCCGGCAGCCTCCTCCGACGCCTCCGCCGTTTCGATTGGCGTGGTGACCACCTGTTGCAGGAACCAGCCTCGCGCCTCCGCAACCGCAACCCGCACATAAGACAGCTCGCCGTCGAGCGAGACGCGATAACGGGCGATCCGAAAGTGCGGAAGGCCTTGGGGATCGGATCGATCGGCAGCGCTCGCGCGCCCCGTCCACAACGCCGCGTCGCGTTCGGCGACGAGCGAAGCCGCCGCGTCACGGAAAGCGTCATCGAGACTGACGTCCTCCCCGAACCGAACCACGACGAAAGTCGAGGCACTGCGATCGTGGGCGAGAGTGCAGTGCGCCCCGGGATTAGCGGCGCTCGCGGGGAACACATTAATCTCGAAGACACCGTCATCTGGCAACCGGCAGACCATGCCGCTGGGCTCATGCCTCACCGCAGCGTACTCCGCAGTGCTGGCATCCACGAAATCAGGCGCCCCGGTGCGCGACAACACCGCCCCGGCATTATCGCGATTGTGACGCAACGCTTCCGACGAACAACCGGCGGCTCCGACAAGTATGGTTAAGGCAAAGTAAATCCCGAGGCGAGGCCAGCGCATGGCGCCTCAGTCACCTGTCCCGGCGCCCCTTGTCAATCAGGCGCCCCCTCCTTGGATTGCCGGCCTCGGCAGACCTGACGGCCACGGGGAAACACTGCCGCCACTCGTCGCTTCCGCAGGGAAAGCCCGTGAGCTTATCGGCCATTGGCGCCAGTGTTGTACAGATATGATTGGTGGGAGCGTTTATGGTTAACAAATTCCAGGCGTTCACTGTCGCCGCTATGCTGGCGGCGATGTGCGGCGTCGCCCATGCGGAAACGCGTCTGAGTTTCTCCGCTGGCGTTGACTACTCAACCGGCGAATACGGTCAAGATGACGAGACCGACGTAGTCGCCGCTCCGTTCAGCGTTCGGTTAACATCGGGGGGATGGTCCTTGCGCGCCTCGTCAGCCTACCTTTGGGTCGACGGCCCGGCCGACATCGCCGACAGCGATGGCTCCGGCGACGGCTCGAGCGGCAGCATCGTGCGAACCGGTAAAGAACAGGGCATCGGGGACACCACATTAGCCCTTGAGTACACCTTCCGCGAAATCGGCGGCTCGCCAGTCTATGTGGAACTCGGGACACGCGCCCGCCTGCCCACGGGCGATGAAGAAAAGGGTCTCGGCGTTGGCGCCACGGACTACATCGCCACCACCGAAATCGGAGTGTCAGGTGAAGATGGCGGCGCCTACATCTCCGGCGGCTATCGCTGGCTTGGAGACAACGACATCGACGATCGCCAAGACGGCGCACAAGCTGGGGTCGGGGCCTGGATTTCGACCGGCAATCGCACCCGGGTGGGGGCATTTGCGAACTGGCGTGAGGCCTCCCTTGAGGGTGACGAAGATCCCGCCACGGCCGGCGCATACTTTTCCTATCGCGCGCTGGACGACCTTCGCATCTCAGTTTCCGTCTCAGCCGGTCTCTCCGACGCCAGCGCGGACTACGCCACCGGCATACGCTTTACCTGGCGCCCGGATGCGCTGAGCTGGTAGCGTTCGAGATCGCAGTACAAGAACGCCGCCGTCCTAAAGACGGCGGCGTTTTCTTTGCGCCTCAGTCGCCGCGCGCGGCGTCTTCCCGGCGCAGGTATTCTATAATCTGACCTGCCTCAGCCTCGTTGAGCCCCAAATTGGGCATCGGCACATTGCGATAGCGCGCCATCAGACTAAGTGCGATCGGATCGCGCTCGGCTATCATCGCGTCGGGTTCGCGTATCCAGCGCGAGAGCCAAGCATTCGAGCGTGCGCTGGCGACGCCGGCAAGGTCCGGCCCAAGACGATCGCCCTCACCTATCGTGTGGCAGGTGCGGCAGCGCGTACGGAACAAGTAGGCGCCTTGCGAGCGGTCGACCACCTCGCCAGCGGCGGCATAGGTTTCGCGTGGGCCCACCGCGTCCGGGGCGTAATTCTGAAGCGCGCGGCCCAACAGATCCGCCAGCAAACGAGGGCTTTCGTAGGCCGAGCGCCTGATCCATTGGCCGCTGCTCTCATTGCCGACGATCACACTGGCGTCATGCTCACGCAGATTGCGCTGATCAGCCGGACGGAATCCCAAGCGCCGCTGCAGCAAATCAACATCCTCGCGCGAGCCTGTCAGAAACGTCCAGCCTGGGCCGATGTCGTATGTCCGCATGAAGCGGCGCAATTCCGCTGGCGTGTCGCGCTCGGGATTGATCGAGATCGTGTACATGTGCACGTCGCGCCCGACACGATCGCCCAGCAGCTGCTGCACTTCTCTGAGACGAGCCGTGTCGAGGGGACACAGGTCAACGCACGACGTGAAGATGAAATTGATCGACACCACCTTGCCGCGGACGATGTCGTCATAGAAGCGCAACTGCCGCCCATTTTGGTCCTGTAAGACCACGTTCGGGAAATAGTCCCGGCCCCAACGCGTCTGCCCGGACGCCGCAGCGGGGAGAAACCCCGCGAGGACCACCGCGAGCCACGCCAACCACCTTCGCATCGTCATCGTCAATCGGCGCTGGCTGTGGGAAGGTCGTTTGAAGGCTCGTAATAGACCCCCTCCCAATCGGGCATCGGCGTGGGGATCGCCACAAGTTGCCCTGGCGAACGCGCATCCCACCGCAGCAACATCGCATGGTCCTCATGCTGGGTGTTGTGGCAGTGCTCGACGAAGGTTCCCAAGAACTCGCGGAACCGGATCAGCACCTCGAGTTCAGCACTCGCATGGCCAGTCGGATTGTCGCCAACACGGTACACGTCCTTGCGCGCGTACCGCTCCCAGATCGGCGGCGGACGCCCGTCACGCGAGAGGATACGGCCCTCTTCGAAGTGGATGTGCACGGGGTGTTGCCAACCGCCGCCGGAGTGCAGGCGCCAAATTTCCCAGCGGCCGGTTTCAGGCGCCGCTGAGACGCGATGGGGGTCCGCGCCAAGGCCGTTGCCGCCATCGGTGCGGATGGTCCACGGCATCTCATCGGTGTTACCCGAACGCGCGAATTCGAAGTCGCGGCGATGGGCTGTGTCGGTGACATTGGCCGGGATCGCCGGCAGCGGCACCATCTGGAGCCCGCCCTCTTCGTAGAGAGCTGGGTTCATGCTCCGGTCGACGCCGCCATAGGCCTGCACACGGAACTCCATGATCCGTCCAACCGCGGGATCGCCTTGGTAGCGGCCGGCGATGACATCAGCCAAGTTCGCCACTTCACGCGGGCCGCGCCCATCGCGATGCTCAAGCAAGTTGACCAGATAAAGCTTCATGCCTGGCGGATACTGAGAGAAGTCGACGACGATATCGTAGCGCTCGGCGATCGCCTGCTCGGGCAAGTTTTGCGATTCCGCGTTCGGGAACGGCACCGCGTGCTGCATGATATTGCCGTCGTTGGCGATCAGGTGGAACGGCACCCGTTGACCGGTCTGTGTCACGATCGCGAGCATGAAGTTCCGTGACACCGCGCCATTCAAGATCCGGAAGCGATAACGGCGCGCCCGCACATCGAGGTACGGCCGCCACGTCCAGTTGACGAGCACTTGGTCGCCCAAGAAGCCATCGAGGTTGAAAATGTTGAAGAATAGCTGACCGTTCGAATCCCACGCTTTGTCTGCAATCACGAGATTCACATCGTAGTCGCGATTGCCCCAGTCGAGCGCAGTGCCGCTCGGAAAACAGAGGTTGGGATTGTTTTGATTGTTGTAGTGGCAGCGCAGACCTTCGCGCCCGCGATCTATCGCGCTGTAGATGTTCATCATCGCGGCGTTGCCCTTGTACACGTTCTGCGCCGTGTAATCGAGCATG
>CAYRHK010000118.1:0-7298 GCA_964423825.1 uncultured Terricaulis sp.
ATCGAACCGCTGACCTCCTGCATGCCATGCAGGCGCTCTCCCAGCTGAGCTAAGGGCCCATTGCCGCGCGATACGCGCCCGGATTTGGGAGCGCGGAACCTACGCTCCGCGCCATTGCGTTTCAAGCAGCCTCAGCGGCTGTCGTCATCTTCCTCGGCGAGATCGCCGATCTCGCCCTCGGCGAATTCTTCCTCGTCTTCGAGGAGCGGCACGTCGTCCTCGGCCGCATCACCCAAGTCGGCTTCCTCTTCCGAGAAGCCCTCGGGCAGATCGTCACCGGAAGGCGCTGCTTCCTCCTCTTCATCGTCGGTGCTGAGCAAAGGCTCAGCCTCAGCTTCGGCGTCGACCTCTGGCGTCTCCTCAGCCTCTTCCTCGTCGTCGTCGCCGACGCGCGCCACGACAGGCTTATCTTCGTCCTCGTCCTCGTAGGCGGGGTCATGGCTGGCGACGCGAGCCCGCGACCGACGCGCGCGTACGCCCTCCTCGGAGGGGTCAAAGCTCGTCGTGCATTTGGGGCAAACGGCTGGACGACGCCGGAGGTCGTAGAACTTCGCCCCACAACCGGGGCAGATCTGCTTTTCACCCAAATCGGTTCTGACCAAGCCCCTCTCCCTCGCGGTCGCGCGCATCCTGCGCAAGCGGGGCGCTCGCTTGCCACCATCCTTCGCGCCTGTCAAAATCTTTGTTTGCGTAGCCAGCTGGAACGTGAAGCATGCGGTTGAGGGCGCGTCCGGCGCGTCGCTTGGAGGGCCAAATCCGCCCGCCAGGTGACAAATCCATATCCCATCGGGCAGTGATCCTCGGCGCGCTCGCAAAGGGCGTCACCGACATCGATCAATTGCTGGCAGGCGCCGACGTCCTGAACACCGTGGAGGCGGCCCGACGGTTCGGCGCCTTGGTCGAGGACAGGGGCGAGGGCCGCTGGAGGGTGACCGGGGCTGGCGGTTTCGCCCAGCCACGCGAGACCATCGATTGCGGCAACTCGGGAACTGCCGCCCGCCTCTTGATCGGCGCCGCATCGGGATTTCCCATAAGCGCCCGCTTCGACGGCGACCAGTCGCTGCGCAAGCGCCCGATGAACCGCGTCATTGCGCCCTTGACACAGATGGGGGCCCGCTTCGACGCCCCCCAAGGGCGCCTCCCCCTGATCGTGCACGGCGGCAAGCTTCAAGGCATCGTTTATCGCTCACCCATGGCCTCAGCGCAGGTCAAATCAGCGATCCTGCTTGCGGGCCTTCGCGCCGAGGGCGCGACGATCGTGGTCGAACCAGAGCGATCTCGAGATCACACCGAACGCATGCTGGAAGTGTTTGGGGCCGCCATCGATCAAGTCGAGGTCGATGGTCTGATGCGCCCGCGCGTTCGCGCGAGCGAACTCACCGGCGCGCCGATCTACGTGCCCGCCGATCCATCTTCGGCCGCATTTCCTGCTGCCGCAGCGCTTCTCGTGGGCAAGTCGGAAATTCGCATTCGCGACGTATTGATCAACCCCTTGCGCCTGGGTCTCTTCGAGACCTTGCTCGAAATGGGCGCCAAGCTCGCTTTCGAGGAACGACGCGATCCCATCGGCGAGCCGATCGCCGACATCATCGTGCGCACCAGCACTCTCAGCGGCGTGACACCGCCGGTCAAGCGCGCGCCCGCGATGATCGACGAATTCCCCATCCTCGCAGCCGTCGCCGCATTCGCGGAAGGTGACACCGTGATCGAAGGCGCCGCGGAGCTTCGCGTCAAGGAGAGTGACCGGATCGCGCTGATGGTCGACGGCTTGCGCGCATGCGGCGTGGAAGCCGAAGAGCGTCCCGACGGCATGGTCGTGCGCGGGCGTGGACCTAAGAGCGTCAAGGGCGGCGCCGTCGTCCGCACCCAAGGCGATCACCGCGTCGCCATGTCGTTCTTGGTGCTGGGTCTGGCGGCCAAAGAGCCGGTCGTCGTCGAGGACGCCGAACTCATCGCCACCTCGTTCCCCGATTTCGCCGGCTTCATGCGCAACCTTGGCGCCGACATCGACGTCGCCTAGCTCTGCGTCGCCGTTGCCGATCGTCCGCGCGACAGAATCGACGTTGCAGCCAGATCTGCCGTGACGTTCCCAAGCGTCCGGAAAATGTCGGGAATAATCTCCACGGCGATTAGGATGCCCAGTATCTCCGTCGGCACGCCGAGAGCGATGCAGATCGGCCCGACCGAAGCAATGAAAGAGACCTGCCCCGGCAGTCCCACCGACGCCACGCTAACGGCGTAGGCTACTATGACGGCGCCGAATATCTGCAGTGCACTGGGCTCGATGCCGTACAAGTGCGCTACGAAAAAGCACACCGAAAGATTTGCCACGGGGCTCGTGAAGCGAAACACCGCCACCGCCAGCGGCAGCGTCACATCAGCGACATGCGCCGGCACGTGCAGACCGCGCAGGGATGCGTCCAGCATCGCCGGCAGCGAAGCGAGTGACGACTGCGTCGACGCCGCGATCGCCCACACCGGCGCCGCAGCCGCGCTGAAGCGAGCGAGGGGCTGACCGCCCCATGTCACTGCCAGCAGCCACGCGAGCAACACCGAGCCCATTGTAACCGCCGTGACGACAAGCACGTACTGCGCCAATGTATCGAGCGCGCCCAGGCCCGCGCGCGAGCCCACGCCGAGCGCGAGTGCAAACACCCCGATCGGCGCTGCCAGCAATATCCACCGCACGATCACGATCATCGCTTCCGCCAGGGCGCGAAAGACGCTGACCAACGGCGCGCGCTGCTCTTCAGGCAGCCGCGTCGACGCGAACCCCAGAAACACCGCAAACGTGACCAACGGCAAGATCGCGTCCTCGGCCGCCGCGCGCACGGGATTGAACGGCGCCAAACCTTGCAGCCATTCAGCAAACGTCGGCGCGCGCACGCCTTCGGCGCCATGCTCGCCAATGCTGCCGATCAGAAGCGCGCCGCTTTCACCGTCAATCGGCCAAAGCACAAGCAAACCATTGCTGGCGGCGACCCCATAACCCGCGGCAAGCAGCAGCAGCACCGTGAACAGCATCACCGAACGCAGCACCAGCCCGCCCGTCGCCGCTGCATTCGTCACCGACCCGATGCCCGTCACCAGAAGCGCTACGATCAGCGGCACCACCGTCATGCGCAGCGCGTTGAGCCAAAGCCCGCCGAATGGCTCAATGACGGCTGTCGCAGCGTTCAGCGCCGGATGCATCGAAGCCATGCTCGCCTGCATAGGCGCGTCCAGCCCCAGCGTCGCGAGCGCAGCAGGCTCGCCGGTCGCGCGCACGAACGCCCCTGCCACAATGCCGAGCACCAGCGCCGCCAACACCCAAAGACTGACTGCTCTCACCCAGCGCTCCCGCTTATCCCACCCGCCAAATCCGGGTACTGTGCAATCCGCAGCAAGCCAAGCCAATACGCACATGCCCGCAAGTTCCAGCGCAGAAGCCGCCTTCCAACGCCTGTTCGGACCGGAGTTCGGACATGGCAAACCGCTGTCGCTCGAAACGTTGCGCGCCGCGCTTAGCTTGCTGGGCCAACCACACCAGCGATTGCCTGCGGCGTTTCACGTCGCCGGAACCAATGGCAAGGGCTCGACCATTGCATTCATGCTCGCCATCGCCGACGCCGCCGGCTTGCGCGCGCACGCTTTCACGAAGCCGCACCTGTTCGAGATTAGCGAACGCTTCCTCGTGACCGGTGAGCCCATCGACGATGCAACATTGCTTGCAGCCGCCGAACGCGTGGCCGTCATTGCGCCGGACCTCACTCAGTTCGACGCCCAGGTCGCGTCAGCATTTCTGCTGTTCAGCGAGGCGCCAGCCGACCTTGTGCTGCTGGAGACCGGCATGGGCGGCCGCAGCGATTCCACAAACGTGATCGCGACACCCGCACGATCTATCATCACCCCAATCGGCCTCGACCATGTCGATGCGCTCGGCCCCGACATCGCCAGCATCGCCGCCCACAAGGCCGGAATCATCAAGCGCGGCGCCCCCGCCATCGTCGCTCGCCAAGAGCCAGAGGCGTTGACAGTCATCGAAGCGCAAGCCGAGGCGTGCGCTGCCCCCCTATTTCGTCAAGGCATCGAATGGGATGCGTTCCTCAGCAATGGCCGCCTAGTGGTGCAAACCGAAACGCGCGCACTTGATTTGCCGCTCCCGAGTCTGTTCGGCGCACATCAAATTGACAATGCCGGTCTTGCGTGCGCCGCGCTGCTGACATGGCGCGATCTAGAGGATGCCGCGTTCCACCGGGGCATCGCCAATGCGCGCTGGCCCGCGCGTTTGCAGACGCTGACTCGCGGACCGTTCAGTCGCCAGATCCGTGATCAGGGCGGCGAAGTTTGGGTCGACGCCGGCCACAACGCTCACGCTGCGCGCGCATTGGCGCAGAGCTTGTCTGTGCTTCAACGGAAATCCAAACGACCGGTCGTCGCGATCGTCGGACTTCGCGAACGCAAGGACGCGCCCGCTTTCGTCGCCGCGCTGGCGCGCGGCGTCGATGTTGTGATCGGTGTGCCGCTTTCCGAGACCCACGCGCCACCGGAAAAAGTTGCCGCCGCCGCGCGCGTGCATGGCGTCCAGGGCGCCGTCGCCCCTTCGCTCGCCGACGCCATGAAAAACGCGGCGCACTACTCTGCGCCGCGCGTCCTCATCTGTGGCTCGTTCTTGCTCGCCGCCGAAGCCCTAGCGGCGGAAAGCGCCTAGATGCTCTCGTTGAGCCACTCAACGATTTTGGATTTGGGCATCGCGCCAACCTTCGTCGACGCCACTTTGCCGTCCTTGAACACCATCAGCGTGGGAATGCCGCGCACGCCGTAGCGGCCGGGCGTCATGGGATTGTCGTCGATGTTGAGCTTCGCAACGGTGACGCGGTCGCCCATTTCGGCTGCGATCTCTTCGAGCGCGGGACCGATCTGCTTGCACGGTCCGCACCACTCGGCCCAAAAATCCACCAGCACCGGACGGCCCGACTTCAACACATCGGCATCGAAACTATCGTCGGTGATCTTGGTGGTGCTCAAGCTGAACTCTCCATACTATCTTAGCGATGTAAGCGGCTCCCCGCTTCGTTTCAACCGGCCAGGAACTCCGCCAGAGCCGCCTCCAACTGCTGCTCCGGCAAGGCGGTCAAGTGCGCCGTCTCTGTCCAAACCAGCGCGCAGTGGATGGGCTTTCCGGGCGCGATCTGAGCCATCACCGCGCGATAAAGCGCCAGTTGCAGCACGTATTCGCTCGGCGCCGCGTCTGCGTTGCGCGGCGCTGGTCTGTCGGTCTTGAAGTCGACAATCAGCATCCCGCCATCGCCGACATGCAAGCGATCCACCACGCCGCGCACTTTGCGTCCCCCGACCAGGCCCACGATCGGCGCCTCGGCGCGACTGCCAGGCCCGAACACAGCAGCGAACCGCGGCGCATCGATCACCCGCAAGGCCTCCATCGCCAGCGCTTCGATCGCGTCCGAACCGATGCCTTGGCGCTGCAACCAGGCATCCGCCGCCGCCCTGCGCCGCTCCGGCGCCACGTCCGGCAGGCGCTGCAACAAACCGTGGATCAGAACGCCGCGACGAAAACGCTTCAGATCGTCTCCGCGCGGCGAGAACACGCGTGTCTTCGAGCGCGCCGCCAGCGAGGGCGATGCGCCGGCTCGGCTGGACGCTGCGGCCGCCATCGACGACGCCCACGCTGGCAATGCGCCTTCCATATTGGCCGGCGCGCCCGCGCTTTCAGCACGCAACGATTCGCCGAGCCGTAAGCCTTCGCCGAACGGCGTTGGGCACTTTGACGCCCCGAGGGACTGAAGCGCCTCGTGCACCGCCAGCCGCCAACTCTCGGCCGCCTCGCCATCCTTGGCGTTTCCATATTGCGCGCCGCACACAATGAGACGATCGCGCGCCCGCGTCATCGCCACGTACAAGAGCCGCTTGTGCTCCGCCAGCGCTCGCGCCGCGTGCGCCGCGCGCACCGCAGCTGTTGGCGGATCGTCATCCTTGCCGCGAAACGACACAAAAGGTCCTGCGCGCCCGTCGAACAACAACCCATCCTCAGGAGCATTGGACACCGCGCTGGTTGCATCCGGCAAGATCACCAGCGGCGCTTCGAGGCCCTTCGCCCCGTGAACCGTCATCACCCGCACCGCGCCGGCCTCGGCCTCGAGCTCGCGCTTGACCTCGCCCGCATCGCTGTCGATTTCGGCCAAGAACCGGTGCAGCGTAGCGGCGCTGTGGCGCGCCAGCTTCAACGCCCGCTGCAGCAGCTCCTCCAGCGGGTCGCGCGCCTCCAATCCCATTCGCCTGAACACGCGCGCCCAGCCGGACGGTCCGCCATTGTGGCCGCCCTCAAGCGCCCAACTCAAGAACGCGAAAGGATCCGCGTCGCGGCGTGCGCAAACGGCTTGTACAAACGCCCGCGGGTGGGCGTATCGCGCCTCTGTCGCCGCCATGAGGCGGCTCATCAGAGTTTCGCCGGCTGCGCGCCCATAGGCGAGCGGAAACAGGTCCGCGTCATCATCTTGCAGGTCGCACCAAGGCCCCTTGAGCACGCACGCAAGCGCAAGATCATCGGCGGGATCGAGCGCCACCCGCATCAGCGCAAGGCAATCCTCCACAGCCAATTCTTCGCGCAGCACCATGCGGTCTGCGCCCGCAACCGGCAGGTCCGCGCGCTTGAACGCCTTGATCACTTCTCGAAACAACGGCCCGCGCGTGCGCACCAGTACAAGTACATCTTTAGGCGCGAGCACGCGCGTTGCAGCGCCCTCCCACACCGCCTCGCCCGCCTCGATCATAGTTTTTACGTGTGCGGCGAGAGCCTTCGCCAGCAGTGCATGCACGCTCGGGCCGTGCTCAACGTCCTGTGGCGCATCCCAAGCCTTCGCCTCCTGACGAAGCGGTCGCTGTGCGATTGGCCAGACCTCCACGCTCCCACGTTGCGATGATCGCGAAGCGAGGTGTACGATCTCATCATCGGCCTCTGGCGAGGCATCGATGAGTCCGCCCTTGGCGAAAGTGGCGTCGACAGCCCGAAGAATTTCCGACGTCGAACGGAACGACGTTCGCAGGTCGGGCGAGGAGAAACTTGAACTGACCGCTGCTGCACGCTGCGAGAGCCTTTGTCGCTCCCGCAGGAAGCCCTCAGGGTCGGCGCCTTGGAAGCCATAGATGCTCTGCTTGGGATCGCCGACTGCAAACACGGTGCGAACGCGCTCGCGCGCGCCGACGCCTGAAAAGAATTCGCGCTGCAACGGATCGATCAACGCCCATTGCGCGGGGCTGGTATCCTGCCCTTCATCGATCAGGATGTGATCGATGCCGCC
>CAYRHK010000119.1:0-7243 GCA_964423825.1 uncultured Terricaulis sp.
GGTGTAGGCGATCTCGAGGAAGGTGCAATCGTCCTCGTAAATTGCGCGGATGTCCTGACGCAGATTTATGTCTGAATCGAGGTCGCGCGTGAGCCCGAGTTGAGCGCGCCAGCCGCGGGCTAGTTCAACCCCGACATTGGCGTTGATTTCCCGATTAGGGTCGGTGGGGTCGGACTGGACGGCCTCGTCGACCTCGAAATAGCGCACGTTGGCATTGATGCGCCCAACCGCGCCGCGCACCCCAAGATCGATCCGCTGCACCTCCAGCGACTCATCGCTCAGCCGGAGCCGGGCCTCTGCGCCGAAACGCCGGCCAAGGTCAATTTGGCCTGACGCAACCCAATCCGAGGCCGAATCCGGCAAGTTGCTCTGCTCGTTGAACCCCGCTGCCGCCTCATCGCGCCACCGCCGACCGAGTAGCAGCGCAGCGCTTTCGCCAGTCGCGGCGCGGAACGTCGCGCGCACGCCCGCGCTCACCCGCGGGCCGGGTTCCCACAGGTCGTAGTTTGGCGCGGCATTGGGCCGGAACAGGTTGGAATCGTCCAACTCGAAGGCGAGGCTATCTTCGTTGACGATGCGCGGATCCTCAACATCGTCCGTCGCCACCGCAGCCATCACGACCGGTTCGACGATCACGTCAAAGCGCTCGCCTGGGCGCATGAACGGCCAACTGACCTCTGCGCCCGCCATGCCCAGGCCGCGGCTTATGCTGTCGTATTCTCCGGTGGCGGTTTCAACCGCGAACACATCGCCACGCACTTGTGCGAATGGGCTGAACACGATGCCGGGGCCGAACACCGCATCGCGACGCCAGGTCGCGCCAACCGACAGGCGGCTGTCGTTGCCCAAGAAGGGACCGACGCCATCATCATTGCGCGCCAGCGCCGCCAGATTGGCTTGCAGTCGCACCTGGCCTTTGAAGAGCGGCTCGGTCAACACACGCTCGGTTTCCGCGAAAGGCAGAATGAGCGGCAGCAGTTCCGAGTTGTCGTCTTCGCGCAGACCCTGGAAGTTCACAAACGCGATCGAGCTGTATGAGCGCGCGTCCTGCCCAATCGCATACACTTGCGAAAGCAGTCGCGTGTCATGGCCGATATAGGGTCCGCGTCGTTCGCCGGCGCCGTCAATGGCGTAGCGGCGCAGATATTCGTCGTCGTAGGCGGTTTCGACCCCAAAACCCCATTGCCAATGGGAATTGATTGCGAACGATCCTTCGCCAAAAACATGGTAGCGGAAGCGTTCGTCGCCCAGCAGTTCGCCGTCGTCGTCGAAAAGCTGCTCCTGCGTGAAGCTGCTCTCGAACTCAAGCTGGCCAGACCAAAACCGCTTGCGATAGTCGAGCCCGATCAGCGGATTGACGTTCTCGTGCAAACGCAGCGACGCGATGAGATCCTGCGACGGCGAGATCGCCCAATAATAGGGTTGCTCGTAAAAAATGCCGAGCCGGCGGTTGCGTCCAATGTCTGGCGGAAGAAGCCCTGAAGCGCGCCCAACCGAAGGATCTGGGTGGGCCATGAACGGCAGGTACAAGACCGGCACGCCCACCACTTCCAGGACAGCGCCTTGGTAGCGGATGGTGCGACTCTCGCGATCTTGTACCGCTCGCCGCGCCCGCAGGCTCCAGGTCGGCGGCCGATCGCCTTCCTCGCAGATCGGACAACTGGTGTAGATGACGTTGTTGAGTTCGCTTTCGTCGGCGCTGCGGCGCACGGCCGAACGCGCCGCCAAGGTGCCGGAAGCCCCGAGCCGCGCGCGCAACTCGCTCGCCGAGCCGACATTCATGGCTTCGTCGGCCTCGATCTCCTGCGCGTGCGTGACCGAGCCGTCTTCCAGCACGACTTGTACGTTGCCGATAGCGCGGATGACGCCTGTATCCAGGTTGTAGACCAGTTGGTCTGCGCGCAGCGTGCGTCCCTCGAAGCGCACTTGCACATCGCCTTGGGCTGTAACGGTGCGGCCGATTTCGTCGTTGATGATCTCATCGGCCTCGAGCAGCACGTTTGCGCTTTGCTCGGCGCTGGCTGTCGGGGTGGGCGCTAGCGTCTGCGCGCTCGCTGTGGCGCTCACGCCGACGGTCAGGGCGGCGGCAAGCGCCGCCAACCCGACCGGCGCACGATCGCCCATTTCCCCCGGACGGCGCATTCGCATCCCTCTCGTGCGACTCCCCGTTCTACCTAGCCGCCGACTCCCCAATGCGTCCAGCGCTCTCCACCGCCGCGACGCAGTCTTTGCCCGGTTGTGGCTTAGCCGTCTTCCAGGAACGCCACCATGGCGAGTGCGATGAACATGCCGGCGAAGGGCGCGCTCCAGGCGGCCACAATCGCTGGCACGGTTTGGGTCATCGCAAAGGCGCCGGCGAGTTGGCTGTAAAAGAATAGGAAGAGGCCGATGGCGATGCCGGCCGATCCCCACTGGGCCAGATTACCAAGGCGTTGTAATTGCAACGAAAAAGCCGAACCAAGCGCAGCCATCACCGCCAGCAGAAGCGGAAACGCCAACAGGCTTTGCCACTTGAGTTCATAGCGCGTGGGCGCGAACCCGGCTGATCGCGCCTCCGCGATGAAGCCCGGCAACGCCCAGAACGAAAGCGTGGCGGGCGTGACGAAGCGATTGATCAACTCAGCGGAGTCCAAAGTTGTGGGTATCGCGAGGTGGGCTTGGCGCGTCGGCCTCCCACCCGGGGTCGCCTCCACCAACCCGGTAAGCTGCCAGAAGCCGGGTCGAAGTTCGGCCTGTTCGGCATGAATGCGGCGGGTGAAGCGCAGCGTTTCCTGGCGCACCTCGAAGAACATGAAGGTGGCGCCTAAAAGCCTTGCGCCATTGCTGTCGACGGCGTCGGCGTGGATGACCACTTGGCCCTCTTCGTCGCCTTGCCGGATCCACACCCCGTTGTCGCCTGCCTCAGGGCTCGCGCTTGTGAGCGCATCCTGCTTGTTGGCCTCAAAGACGCGATAAAGGTGAGCGCCGAGAGGATTGAGCAGCGTGATGGCGAAGACCCCGATGGCGGCGCCCACGAACGCGGCGGGCCCGAGGAAGCGCCAAGCCGAAATGCCGGCCGCCCGCATAGCAACCAATTCGCTGGATCGGTTGAGGCCGATGATCGCCATCATGGCGCCGGCGAGCACCACGAAAGGCAGCGTTTGCTCGATGAGCATGGGCGTCTTAAGCAACGTCAGGCGAACCGCTTCGAGTAGGCTCAAGTCGCTGCGCGTGCCCACAGTGCGCATTTGCTCGACGAGATCGATGAGCAGGATCGACGCCAGCACCGCCGCCAGCGCAACGGCAATGCTGCTCAGCACGCGCACGAGCACGTAAACCCCGAGACGAGATCCCAGAAAGCTCATGCCGGTTGCTCCTCGGCCAGCACCGAGGGCCCAGTTGAGAGCCGCTTTCGTCGCGAGCTCTTGCCGCTCAAAGCAGCGCCGGCGATCACTATGGCGCCAATCGGCAGCGCATACTGCAGTGCATTCAAGGCCGGTTCATCCGTCGCCGCGGCCGTCAAGGCAAGCGCCGCGAGCCGCACCACCAGCGCCCACACCGCCGCACCCATGATGCGACGAGCGTAGCCTCGGCGGCTAAATTCGCCCACGAGAACCCCAGCCAGGCCTATCATTGCAAGCGCGATGTTGAGCAGCGGCGATGACAGCCGCGCGTGCCCTTCGGCGAGAAAGCGGCCGATGTTGCGCTGGTCGTAGTGCGCCGTCCGATCGGGGAAGAACAGTTCGTACAACGTGCGGTCGGAAGCCTTGAGGAAGAACATTTCGCCGTTGTCCTCGAAGGTGTCGCCCATCTGGAGCACGTAACGGTCAAAGTCGAGAACGTCGACGCCGCCGTCCTCGGACTGGCGCTGGACTTGCCCGTCGCGCAGAACGATGGCGGGAGCGCCCTCCACGGTGACGATGGCGCCGGCGCGTGCTGTATACGTGATCGCTTGAGCGGGACGCGCGTCGTTGATCAACACGTCGCGCAATTCACCAGCGCCGCCGCGCTCGCGCGCGTAAAGCGTCAGACCGTCGGCGGGAAATGTGAACGCGCCTTCCTGGATGAGACTCGAGGCGATATCAGTGCGCAGTTCGTATAGGACTTCGCGACGTTCCTTGTAGGACGCCGGCTGAATCACAACGTTCACCGCAAGGTGTGCGACCGCCGCCAACACCGCCAATTGAATGATGGGCCTCGCGATGCGGGCGCGCGACACGCCTGCGCCATAGGCGACGGCGATCTCGCTTTCATTTTGCATCCGGTTCAAGGCGTAGACGACGGCAATGAACACCGCCATCGGCAAAATCAGCGACAGGAGCTGAGGTAAAGCGAGCACCGTCACCCAGGCGAAGGCGAGCCCCGCGCGGCGGTTGGTGATAATGATGTCGAGCTGGTTGAGGCCCTGGGTCAGGATGGCGATGGCGGCAAGCGCGCCCAAAATGGCGAGCAACGGTCCAAGCGCCTGCCTGAACACGTAAGCCGAAAAGGTATTCATGCGCGCCCCGTCACCATCGTTAGCGCTTTAGCGCCGCCGGCGCGCTTTTCAATCTGTTCGGCTGTAGCTACCAGTGTCGGGGCCCCGCCGGCGCCGTGGGCGACGGCGCATGGGCGCCCATGCGAGGGTATGCAGAGGACATTCATGGACATTCGTTTTGTCAACGCCGCAAGCGGCGAGATCGTGGCGGTGATGGCCGGTGAAGACGGTGAATTGTTCGAGGCTGGCAAGGCGCTCGACAGCGCCGCCGGCGGGCGCCTTGTCAAGGCGATCAAGGCGGCGCGCTTCACCGGCAAGCCGGGACAGGTCGTTGAAGCGTTGGCGGTGGAAGGGCTGGCTTTTGACCGCGTTCTGGTTATTGGCGTCGGCAAAGCGGATGTCGTTGACGGCCTGGCCGTCGAACGGTGGGCGGGCCATGCGGTCAGACGCACGCTCACCTCCGGGGCCGAGCGTTTGGTGCTGCAGCCGGATGGCGTGGGCAATGTCGCCCGCGCCGACGCTGGTGCGCACGCGGCGTTGGGTGCGCGTTTGGCCAGCTATCGTTTCGATGCCTACCGCACCAAGTTGAAGCCCGAGCAGACCCCGTCGCTCAAGGTCGTCGAGGTGGCGATGGAAGGCGTCGCTGCCGCGAAGGCGCGCGCCGACATCGACGCCGCTGTCGCCGAGGGCGTGTTCTTTGCGCGCGACCTGGTGAGTGAGCCCGCCAACGTGCTCTATCCGGAGAGCTTCGCCGAACGCCTTCGCGACCTTGAGACGCTGGGTGTCGAGGTTGACGTTCTGACGCCCGAGACCATGGCCAAGCTCGGCATGGGCGCATTGCTGGGCGTGGCGCAGGGGAGCGCGAGACCGGCGCGGCTCGTGAGCATGAAGTGGAACGGCGCGGCGACCAAGGGTGTCAAACCGCTGGCCTTGGTCGGAAAGGGCGTAACGTTCGACACCGGCGGCATCTCCATCAAGCCGTCGGCGGGGATGGATGAAATGAAGGGCGATATGGGCGGCGCCGCCGCTGTCGCCGGCGCGATGAAAGCCCTCGCTTTGCGCAAGGCGCGCGCCAATGTTGTGGGCATTGTTGCATTGGTGGAGAATATGCCGGGCGCCAATTCCCAGCGCCCGGGCGACATTGTCCACACGATGTCGGGCCAGACCATCGAAGTACTGAATACCGACGCCGAGGGACGCCTCATCCTGGCGGATGCGCTTTGGTACGCGCAGGACAAGTTCGATCCCGCAGCAATGATCGACCTAGCGACCCTCACCGGCGCTGTGCTTGTGGCCCTTGGGCACGAACACGCGGCGCTGTTCGCGACCGACGAGGAGTTCGCCCAGGCGATCACAACGGCGGCGACCGCTGAAGGTGAGCCGGTTTGGCGTCTGCCGATGACGTCCGCTTACGATAAACTAATCGACAGCCCCAACGCCGACATGAAGAACATCGCCAGTCGCCCCGGTGCGGGGTCGATCATCGGCGCGCAATTCCTCCGGCGTTTCATCAAGGATGGGTTGCCATGGGCGCACCTGGACATCGCCGGCACTGCTTGGAAGCCAGGGCCGTACGAGGATCCGCTCTCGCCTTTGTGGGCGACCGGCTACGGCGTCCGCCTCCTCAACCGGCTGATCGCGAACAAATACGAGGGCTGACTTGCAGACGTTCACTGCAATTCGATGATTGTGTGCTGATGGCTGGCGAGCTTTGGTTCTACCACCTTGAACGCAGCGAGTTGGAGCAGGCGTTGCCGCCGCTGTTGGAGAAATGCCTACAGCGCGGCTGGCGTGCGCTGGTGCGCGGCGGCGCCCCGGAACGGCTTGAGCATCTCGATGTGACGCTGTGGACGTATCGCGACGACAGCTTTCTGCCGCATGCCCGCGAAGGCGACCCCCAGCGCCAGCCCGTGTGGCTGACCGGCGGTCCCGGCAACCCCAATGGCGCGCAGGTGCTCTTCCTGATCGACGGCGCGCAAGCCGACGACATCGCCGGGTTCGAGCGCGCCTGTTTGCTGTTCGATGGACGCGACGCGGATGCCTTGGAATCGGCGCGTTCGCGCTGGAAGCAGGCGAAGGACAGCGGCGTGGCCGCCTCGTATTGGCGCGAAAGCGCCAGCGGCAAGTGGGAGAAGCAGGCATGAAGCGGTGGGCGTTCCTCGTTGCTGTGCTGGTCACGGCGTGCGCGAACGAGCCGATGACCTATCGCGACCTCGATCGGCTGGCGCGCGAAAATCAGCGCGAGGCGATCAGCCGCCCGCCGCCCGATACCTGCCAGATGAGCGCCCACCAGGGGCTGATCGGCCGCGACGGGGCGAGCATCGAGCAAACCACGTTGCCGAGCGGCGCACGGGTTATTTGCCATGACTGCGTTGTGACCATGGACTACCGAGCCGAGAGGCTGAATGTCGTACTCGACCCTGACGGCAAGGTCGCAAGCCTGCGTTGCGGCTAAGCGCCTCTGACGCACTTGGAAAGGCGGTGGCGCGCCGCTATAGACCGCGCTCCCGATCTTGCCGGAGCTCCCCCAATGGCCGTTGAACGCACCCTCTCGATCCTGAAGCCCGACGCCACCAAGCGCAATCTGACCGGCGCCATCAACGCCGTGATCGAAGAGGCGGGACTCCGCATCGTAGCGCAGAAGCGGATCTGGATGTCGGAAGGCCAGGCCGAAGGGTTTTACGCCGTCCACAAGGAGCGGCCATTTTTTCGCGACCTGGTGAACTTCATGATCTCTGGCCCGGTCGTGGTGCAGGTGCTCGAAGGCGAGAACGCGATGGCCAAGTA
>CAYRHK010000120.1:0-7217 GCA_964423825.1 uncultured Terricaulis sp.
TTCCTCATGTTTACTAGTGTTGAGACGTGGGTTGGATGGGAGTTGTTTGACTCTCCGAGGATTTTTTTCTGCGATTAGGCTTGACAAAGCCTAAACATCGGCATTTGCGCGGATTTTTGTGTTGTACGGCAAATCGCACTTGTACAAGAGCGCGCAGACAGCCTCGCGCGCCTTGAAAATCAAGGCGATTTGCGGAGTGGTGCTTGAACGAAAAACTCACGCGCGCGGGTGCGCTGCGCGATAGCTCTGCAAAATTTTTTTCGCTTCGACGCCCGCATACGCCTGTGTTGTCGACAGCGATTCGTGCCCCAGCAGCTCTTGGATCGCGCGCAGATCGCCGCCGTTCGCTAACAAGTGCGTCGCGAACGCGTGGCGTAAGGCGTGTGGGGTCGTTGATGACGGCATCCCCAAACGCTCGCGCAAACGTTGGAGCGCGGCCTGCGCCATGCGCGCGCTCATCGCGCCGCCGCGCACAGCGCGGAAGAGGGGGGCGTCAGCACTCTGCACGTACGGGCACGCGGCTACATACGCCTTTACTGCCGCGCGGGCCGCATCAAGCATCGGCACAAGTCTCTCCTTGCCCCCCTTGCCGGCGACTCGAAGTGTGTCCCCGAGCGGCTGGTGAGCGCCCGTCAGCGCGAGCGCCTCAGAGATGCGCAAGCCCGCCGCGTATAAGAGTGTGATGAGCGCCGCGTCGCGCGTGCCGATCCATGCCTCGTCGTGGAGGCCGGCTTCCGCGATTAGCGCTTCGGAGCCTTCTTCTGAAACGGGTCGGGGCAAAGAGCGTTTCATCTTGGGGCCTCGGACAATCGCCAGCCGGGCATTGGCGATGCCGTGCCGCCGTTCGATGAACCGATAAAAACTTCGGATCGCGGCCAGCGCGCGCGACACCGAACGGTTTCCCAGCGCCCCAGCGCCTTCACGGCGCTTTGCCACGTAGGCGCGCAGGTCGCGCGGATCGAGACCGGCGAGATCGCCCCCTGTCGGTTCTTGCCCAAGATGCCCAACCAAGAAGCCCAGAAACGCCGCCAAATCGCGTTGATAGGCGTCGAGGGTGTTGCGCGCGAAGCGTCGCTCGTCGCGCAGATGTGCGATCCAAAGCGTCGCGAGCTCGTGGCCGGTCATGGGCTGGAACCCTACGCGTCTGGCGTCAACTAGGCCTTAAGCGATCGCGGCAGGCGCCGCCCAGCCGCGCCGCGTGCAGGCGGCCAAGACTGTGTTGCGGAGAAGGCAGGCGATCGTCATCGGTCCAACCCCGCCTGGCGACGGCGTCACCGCAGCTGCGACCTCGACCGCCTCGGCGAAGTTCACGTCGCCGACCAGCTTGGTTTTGCCATCACCCTTCTCCGGCGCCGGCACGCGATTGGTACCCACGTCGATCACGATCGCACCCGGGCGAATCCACTCGCCGCGCACCATCTCCGGGCGCCCGACCGCTGCCACCAGAATGTCCGCGCCGCGACAGATCATGCGCAGATCGCGGGTCTTCGAATGCGCCACGGTCACCGTAGCGTTCTGTTCGAGGAAGAGCAGGGCGGCCGGTTTGCCCACCAGAATGGAGCGCCCAATGACGACCACATTCGCGCCGCTGAGATCAGGCCGCTCCCCCTTCGCAAGGATCACACACCCAACCGGCGTGCAGGGCCTGAGGCCTGGCTTGCCCAACACCAACTTGCCAGCGCTCGCTTCTGTGAGCCCGTCCACATCCTTCAGCGGATCGATCGCGGCCAGAACGTTGGCCTCGTTAATGTGTTTTGGCAGCGGCAACTGAACCAGTATCCCGTCGACCTCTGGATCGCGCGACAACGCATCCACCCGCGCGACCAGGTCCGCTTCATTGGCGCCGATTGGCAACCGGAACTCTAGCGAGCGCATACCCACTTCGCTCGTCATCTTCACTTTGGAGCTGACATAGACATGGCTGGCTGGATCTTCGCCTACCAGCACCACCGCCAGGGTCGGTTGGGTCGGCAGTGTCTTCACTGCCGCCGCCACCTCCGCGCGAAGTCCCGTCGCGATCGCCTTGCCGTCGATAATCCGTGCGCTCATCGACGACCCCCTAAAGAATTGATGAGCGCGGCGACCTCAGCGTCACTCACGTCTTCGATTTCCAAAGTCTTCATACGCGCGGTCTGGCCACGCGTCACACGAACTTTGCCTTTCGCCACCCCAAGCGCCGCGCCGATCAGCGCCTCAAGCGCCGCGTTGGCCTTGCCATCCTCCGGCGGCGCACGCACCCGCGCCTTGAGATATCGCTGGCCATCCGGGTCTCGCGCCACGCCATCGATCCGGTCGGCGCCGCCCGAAGGCGTCAGCCTCACCCTGAGCCGCGCACTCAGAGAAACGATCCTTGTCCGGTCAGCAGCAACACCAACCAAGGTAAGACACTGTCGCGGATCAGAATGATCGCGAGCATGAGGACAAGCACCGACAGATCGACCCCTGCGATAGGCGGTATCAATCGCCGCAACGGCCGCAGCATCGGATCGGTCAGAGCGCTGGTGAACCGCCAGATGGCGTTCACAAACTCGTTGCTCCGGCCCACGATCCCAAAGGCATAGAGCCACGAGATCACCACGTGGATCACAAGCACAACCAGGGCAAGCCCAAGGATGGTGTAGATAATCTGATAGAGGATGCCGATCATGCGCGGTGAGAGTTTCCGTATCTGCCGTTGGCGACCCGTCTAGACCGCGTCGGCCCGACTTCGCAACTGAACGCGTGGCCGGCAATCAGGGAAGAATTGTCCAACTCAGGCCGACGCTCGAGCCAGGTTGCGAGCAAGTGGATGAAATGGTGGACCCGAGGAGGATCGAACTCCTGACCTCCGCATTGCGAACGCGGCGCTCTCCCAGCTGAGCTACGGGCCCCGACCACAGGGACGCGCGGATATAGGGGGCATGCCGACAGGGCGTCAACAGCGGCGCGCGGCGCTCGTGGCGGTGTCCGGCCTGCGGCAGGCGCGCCCTTCGGTAGCCATGTTGCGCCGCAACCAGCATCGAATGTGCCCGTGTCACCACACTACGCGGCGGTTCGTGCTCTTGTGACCCGGGTGTCAACTTTACGAAACCGCCAGGTTGCGCGTAACGTGACAATAGTATGGCGGGGCGGAAAGCGACCCCCCAACGGGGAGGCAGGACTATGGCGAATCGGGACAAGGCCCGCGTTTCTTGGCGCGCGATGATGACGCTGGTGCTGGGTGTGGCTGGCGTGGCGGTCGCCATGCCTGCTCAAGCTCAAGATGAAGAGATTATCGTGACGGCCACGCGCCGCGACACCGCACTTCAAGACGTGCCGCTCGCGGTCACGCCAGTGACTGCCGAGATGATCGAGAACTCCGGCATTCGCGACGTGCAGGATCTCACATCAGTTGCGCCATCGCTCCAATTCAATGTGTCCGAGTCGGAAGCTTCAGCGACCGCTCGCCTGCGCGGAGTCGGTACTCAAGGCTCCAACCCTGGTCTTGAGTCCGCAGTCGGTATCTTTGTCGACGGTGTTTACCGCGCACGCAATGGCGTGGCGCTGAGCGACCTGGGCGAGGTCGATCAGATCGAAGTCTTGCGGGGCCCACAAGGCACGCTGTTCGGGCGCAATACCTCGGCGGGCCTCATCACCATCACGTCGCGAGCGCCTGACCTGAACGATTTTGAGGTGTTTGGCGAAGCCACCTACGGGGAGTTCAGCGAGACCCGTGTAAGCGGTGGCATGAATGTGCCGATCGTCGAGAATATCTTGGGACTTCGCCTGTTTGCAGCGATGGCCGACCGCGACGGCTTCATGGACATGAACTCCGAGGGCGCCAACCCGCTGCTCGGCGTCAACAACAACCTCGACGAACACGACTCCAACACCCGCGGTATGTTCACCCTGCGCGGGCAGATGCTTTGGGACATCGGCCCGGATGCCAGCTTCCGATTGATCGCCGACTATTCGGAACGCGATGAAGAATGCTGCGCCGCGCAGATCTACAACCCCGCGCTACTCAACGGGAACCCGGTTACGATCCTGTTGGGCCCGCCGAACCCCCTCGGCACCGAAGGAGCGCCAATTCCGTTCGGCTTCGGCCGCCAACAATGGGTGGCCAACCTTGGCGGCTACGGTCCCAACGTAAACGTCGGCAGCCCACTGGGCGGGGTGGGCAATGGCGATATCGCCAATCGCGAGGGCTTCGCCAATCGTGCGTATTCCGCCAACCTCGAAGACTATGGCGTGTCCGGCGAACTCAACATGAGCTTCTTCGGCGCCGAACTCACTTCGATAACCGCCTATCGCAGTTGGACGTCGGCCGGCGGCAGCGACTCTGATTACTCGCAAGCCGACCTTCTTTACGTGGAGCAGGGCGATGACACCGGCACACGATTCCAGGTCTTTACCCAAGAGCTGCGCCTTGCCGGCGAGTGGGGGCGCCTCGATTGGTTGGTGGGCGGCTATTACAGCGACGAGCGCATTGACCGGCGCTTCTCGTTCCTGACCGGCTCGCAATACGCAACCTACTTCGCCGGCCTCGACAACATCCTCGCTGGCGGCACTGTGGCTCCCGGCATTGGCGTGACGCCCACAGCAGGCGCCTCAGCCGTCGTAAACAACCTGTACGACGAACTGGCGTCCGGCATTGGCATTCCTGCTGGCGCAGGCACCGCAGGCTATCGCGATGTCTATCGTCAGCAAGGCGACTCCATCGCGTTGTTCACCCACAACATCTTTGCGCTGACGCCGTCGACAGACCTCACTTTCGGCGTGAGGTTCACCCACGAGACCAAGCGTCTGACTGCGGATTTCAACACCTTGTTTGATGGTGAAGCCGTACTCGATGCCGCGGTGTCGGACGCAGAAGCGGACGCTGGACTTCCGGCCGGCACGCTCGCGGCGTTCTCCAACTGCAACACCGCGCTTATCCCGGGTTCGGCCACGCTGCGCTCTGTTATGGCCGTAGTGCGGTCAGGCTATTGCATGCCTTGGCTGCGCAATGACTTGGACGGCGTTGGGTACAACCAGGAGCGCAGTGAAGATGAATGGTCTGGCGTGCTCTCGCTACGCCACACCTTCACCGACAATGTGAGCGCGTACGGCTCGTATTCTCGCGGCTACAAGGGCGGCGGCTTCAATTTGGACCGCAACTTCGCGTTCGTGTTCGCCGGCACTTCGCCCGACACCTCTTTCGACGCCGAACTCGTCGACGCTTACGAAATCGGGATCAAGACCAATTGGTTCGACAATGACCTGATCCTGAATTTTGCCTTCTACCACAACGAGTATGAGAACTTCCAACTGAACACCTTCAACGGCATTCAGTTCGTGGTGACAACCGTGCCGGAAGTGAATGTTGACGGCGTCGAAGTTGACGTCATCTGGCGCACGCCGATCGATGGGCTCTCCATCCAGGGCGGCGCCGCCTACAACGACGCAACCTACGGCGAGGACACGGGATGGGTGGCCGCGAACGCCAACCCGATCACCTTTGAACCGACGTTGGCGCGACTGCCCAACTCGCAGCTGACAAATTCGCCCGAGTATACAGCCACCGCAGCCTTCACCTACCAGCGGCCGATCTTCAACGGCTCTATGCTTGGTTTGGCGTATCTCGACGCTCGCTGGGTTGACGATCAGAACACGGGCTCCGATTTGCGCCCCTCAAAAGAACAACCCGCCTACACGCTGCTCAACGCACGCCTCGGCATCGCCGACGCAAACGAGCGCTGGGCGCTCGAACTGTGGGCGCGCAACCTTGCCGACGAAGACTATGGCCAAGTCATGTTCGACGTGCCGTTGCAACTCGGGACCGCGGGCCCGACCCAAGGCGCCTTCCTCGGCGATCCGCGTACCTTCGGCGTCACCTTGCGCGTCAACCACTAGACTTGTTCTAACCAGAACTGGGCCGCAGCCTTTGCTGCGGCCCTTTTCATTTGCGGGCAGGGGCTGTAGCAGCCAGCGCCCATGCTCGAGATCTCCGACCTCACCTACCGCGTTGGCGCGCGCCCGCTCTTTGAGAGCGCCAACGCCTTTATCGCCGAGGGCTGGAAGGTCGGCCTCGTCGGCAAGAACGGCACGGGCAAATCGACGTTGCTGCGGCTCATCCAGGAGGAGGTAGGCAAACCCAGCGCCTCGATCCGGGTGCGCCGCGGCGCGCGCATGGGTTTCGTGGCCCAGGAAGCGCCGCAAGTCGACACCCCGCTCCTCGACCTCGTCATGGCCGCCGATCAGGAAATGACCGCGCTGCTCGCCGAAGCCGAAACCGCTGACGATCCCCAACGCATCGCCGACATCCACACCCGTCTGGCTGAGATCGACGGCTACTCCGGCGAAGGTGAAAAGCTTGGCGGAGTTATGAACGATCCAGACGATGCTCGCGCTCATGTTGACGAGTGGGACTGTACACGAACGCCCTCGGGGCCCTTCGGCAAATTCTGCGGAGATCCGCCGCGACTGCGCCAAAATTTCGCGTTGCCGCATTCGTGAAGCGCGAGCTCGACGGCCGACGGAGGATCGATCCGCGCGAGGCTCACGCGCCCGCCGCGGCCCGCACCAGCCAGGTCAGCGCCGCGACTCCGTCGTCATTCGAGCCAGCTCTTCAGAAACGCGGCACGCTCGACGACGAACTTGCGCATCTCCTTTACTTGGTCGAGGTGCTCCGTCATCGTGAACGGCCGGTTCGGGTCCTCGGCCACGGCCTGCTCGATCTGCGCGGCCCAGGTGTCGATCCGCTGCAGCAGGACGTCCTTGTCGTAGGCGGTCGCCAGCGCGTGCGCGACGGCGGCGACGTACTTCTTGCGCCACATCGAGTTGGCGAGCGCGATGTCATAGAACGGCCGGCCGTGGAACACGTCCCCCTCCTTCTTGAACTTGATCGGGTCGACGTCGGGCTCGAGGCGCGTGAAGCTGTCGTCGAGGTCCCATGGGATCATGACGAAGAGGCCGGTCTTCGGGTCGTGGTAGGTGTAGCCGTTGAGCCCGCCGGCCCACAGGCCGTCACGATTGGGGATCACCGCCTCAGTCGCCCACTCGAGCAGGGCCTGCTCGAGATCCAGTACATCGAGCAGGTCGTTCAGGTTCTTCGCAGCGTTGAGCTTCTTGATGTCGCTGAGGTCGCCGTCCTTCTCGTTGGTCTTCTTCGACCACCCGAGCGATCCGCCGCCGCCGCGCTTGTAAAGGTTTCCGTCGGGGTCCTCGAAGTGGCGCTCGAGGAATTCCTTGTCGACCTTCTCGATGCTGGTAAAGAG
>CAYRHK010000121.1:0-7060 GCA_964423825.1 uncultured Terricaulis sp.
GAATTCGATATCGGCCATATCCGGCTGGCGCGGGAATGCGATCTCATCATCGTCGCGCCAGCGACAGCCGACCTGATGGCGAAAGCAGCGAATGGACTGGCCAACGACCTCGCATCCGCGGTGCTGCTTGCAAGCGACAAGCCGGTGCTGATGGCGCCGGCGATGAACCCGCACATGTGGACGCACGCCGCCACGCAGCGAAATCTGGCGCGGCTGCAAGCCGATGGCCTGCGCTTCGTTGGTCCGAACGAAGGCGAGATGGCGGAGAAGGGCGAACGCGGAGTCGGCCGCATGGCCGAGCCCGAGGAAATTCGCGATGCGGCGCTGACGATGATCAGCGACGGCCCGTTGAAGGGCAAACGCATGCTGGTCACAGCTGGACCGACACTCGAAGCGATCGATCCGGTACGCTTTCTCTCCAATCGATCAAGCGGCAAGCAGGGCTACGCCATCGCTGCAGCGCTCGCCGACCTTGGCGCGCATGTCACGCTGGTATCTGGACCAACGGCGCTGGCGGCGCCGACCGGGGTAACCCGGGTGAATGTCGAAAGCGCGCGTGACATGCTGTCCGCGGCGGAGGCGGCGCTGCCTGTCGATGCCGCCGTGTGCGTTGCGGCGGTGGCCGACTGGCGACCCAGCGCGGCGGCTGATGTGAAGTTGAAGAAGGACAAGGGCGGCGTGCCAGCGATCGGCCTGGTTGAGAACCCCGACATCTTGGCGACGTTGTCAAAGCCAGGAAAAAGGCGCCCTCGTCTTGTGGTGGGCTTCGCCGCCGAGACCAACGACGTCGAGGCGCACGCACGGGCCAAGATCGCCAAAAAGGGCTGCGATTGGATCGTCGCGAATGACGTGTCGGGCGATGTCATGGGCGGGGCGGAAAACGAAGTGATGCTAATCCGCGCCGACGGGGTCGAGACGTGGCCGCGCATGGCCAAGGAGGCGGTCGCGCGCAAGCTTGCGACGGCGATCGCGAAGGCGATAGGATCGCAGCCGCGCAAGCGCGGCTGATCCGTTCGGGGGCGTTCATGGCAATTCGCGACTTGCACCCGCTAAAGGGCGAAGTCGAGTTTCGGTGGCGCGGCGGCGATCCGACCCGCGTGGAAGCGCTGTCGGACATGGTGTTTGCTTTCGCGCTGACGCTTTTGGTGGTGTCAGCCGATCCGCCGCAGTCAAGCGCCGAGCTCTACGCGCAACTCTGGGGCTTTCCAGGGTTTGCCGCGGCGTTCGTGATGTTGCTGGTGCTGTGGCACGCGCATTACATCTTCTTCCGGCGCTATGCGCTGGCGGACGGATGGACGACGGCGCTCAACGCCGCGCTGCTGTTTCTCATTCTGTTCTTCGTCTATCCGCTGAAATATCTGGCGACAATGCTGTCGCGGTTCATCGAGTCCGCATTCGCTGGGACGCCTACCGCGCCGATGTCAGTCAACGAAGCGCAAGGCGCCTTGATCCTGCTTTCGGCAGCTTATGCCGCGGTGTTTCTCGTGTTCTTCCTGCTCTATTGGCATGCCTTGCGAAACGCGGACCGGCTGGAGTTGACCGAGCGCGAACGGGCGCTGACGCGATTTTCGTTCTACGAACCACTCGTTCACTTCACGATCGCGGCGGCGGTGGTCGTTTCCGCCGTGATGCTGCCGGTGCATTTGGCGCCGTGGGCAGGATTTCTCTATTGTCTCATCGGCCCCGCGCTTGGCGTACTCGGCGTGACGCTCTTGCCCTCGCCGCCGAAGGCTGCAAAAAAGCCGCCGCGGGCGCCGCCCGGCTGACGATTTGCCGCAGCGACGCCCTTCTCGCGGCCGAATTGGATCGCTATCTAACGGCCTTCATTTCTGAGTTCCGATTCTAACGCCACGCGATCGCGGGCCTGAGGAAAGCTTTGCATGAGCGTACCGACCTATTCCGAGCGCAAGGAAGCCGCCGCCGCCGCCAAGAAGGCGATGCTGGAGAAGTTCAAGCAGAAGGCGCCGGCGCCAGTCGATCCTGAGACGGCCGCGAAGCTGGCGGCGGAGGCAGAGGCCAAGGAAGCCAGACGCGCGGACGCGGAGAAGCGTCGCCGCGAGCGGGTCGAACTTGAGAAGCTTGAGCGCAAGTTGGCGGCCGAAGCTGCGGTAAAGGCCGAGCGCGAGCGTATCGTGCGGGAGGCTGCTCAAGCCGCAAAGCGCCGCAAGGCGGAAGCTGAGGCCGCTGAAATCCGCGCCTTCGAGGAGCAAGCCAAGCGCGATCTGGCAAACGCGGTGCGCAGGGCCAAGCGCTAGCGCCCTATTGAGGATGTGCGACCCAGGTCGCCGAAGGCCCCTCTGATCTTTCCGGGCGCGACCGCGCTTCCACTAAAAGCGCCGATCCCCTACATGGGCCGCTTACGAGGGAATCGCGCAATGGATTGGAACATCGGACCGCTTCTCGCCGACCCGGCGGCGTGGGCGGCGCTAGTCACGTTGATCGTCATGGAAGTCGTGCTCGGCATCGACAACCTGATCTTCATCTCAATTCTCACCAACAAGCTGCCGGGAGGCCAGCGCAAACGCGCGCGCCGCATCGGCATCGGGCTGGCGCTGGGGCTTCGCCTAGCGCTTCTTTCCACCATTGCCGTCATCGTCGGCCTGACGGCCCCCGTATTCGACCTTGGGTTCGCGGGCGCGCCCGGCGAACACGGTGAGGCCACCTTCGAGACCGCGTTCTCCTGGCGCGATATCATCTTGATCGCGGGCGGGCTCTTCCTGGTCTGGAAGGCGACCAAGGAAATTCACCACAACGTCGACCCTGTCCCAACCCATGACGTGTTGGACAAGAAAGCGCCGATCGCGATGAATTTCGGGGCTGCGATCTTCCAAATCTTGCTGCTCGATCTCGTGTTCTCGATCGATTCCATACTCACCGCCGTGGGCATGACCGATCACGTGCCGATCATGATCGCCGCGGTGATCGTCGCCGTAACCGTGATGCTTCTGGCCGCCGATCCCGTCGCCAACTTCATCAACGCCAATCCAACCGTCGTCATGCTCGCCCTGGGCTTTCTGCTGATGATCGGCATGGTGCTGATCGCCGAGGGCTTCGGCGTCCATGTCCCCAAGGGCTACATCTACGCGGCCATGGCATTCTCGGCCTTGGTCGAAGGCTTGAACATGCTCTCGCGCAACGCGGCCAGGCGCCGCGCGGCGCATGCCACAAAATCGTGAGGTTCCACATGCGCGCGCTCATCTGCATCGCGATGCTTGCGCTTTCGGCCTGCGCCATACCGCCCATCCTGGGGCCGCGCGGCGAAACCACGACAAGCACATTCCTCGCGGCTGACGCGTCAACGTCGCTCCTCGTCGGCGATCAACTCGCCGTCGAGCGGACGGTGCACGCCGCCGCGCCCGACACCGGGCAAGATGATCTTGTCCTTCTCACACTTCGCCACGCTGATGGGCGAACCATGACCTTCGAAGAATCCAATCACACGCCCGACGACGTGATGGCTCAAGCGCCCGGCGGCGCGCTCGCCCAAATCATGGGCCTGTTCGGCGAAGAGCGGCCCACGCTTTTTTTGGTTCGCGAAACTGACAGCGAGCCCTTCATCTGCAATCCTGGCGGCCCTTTGCGCCTCGGCCTCTACGAGGCCGCTGACGGCGCCGTGCTGATCGTCGGCATGCTCCAATCGATCCAATTCGAAACCCGCGTCGACGGCGCCGCGTCCGCCTTGCCTTACAGCCCCGATCAAGTTTGCGCGCGCTTACGTTTCCGGCGCGGTTAGGGGCGTGACGCCACGCTTCAACTGCTCAGAGGCATAGCCGATGCGTGACCTCACCCAAGGCTCGATCGTCGGTCACTTGCTCGGCATGGCTGGCTTCATCGCGATGGGTCTGATCTTCCAGACTCTCTACTTTCTGGTCGACCTTTACTTCGTCTCGCGCCTCGGCAGCGACGCCGTCGCTGGCGTCAGCGCCGCCGGCAACGTGTTCTTCTTGGCGCTCGCCGCCTCCCAACTCATCAGCATCGGCGCCATGGCGCTGGTCTCGCAATCCATCGGCGCCAAAGATGCGAGGCAGGCCAATCTGTTCTCGCACCAGGCATTGTCGCTGTCGCTGGTGTTCGCGGTTGCGCTTCTCATTCTTGGATACCTCTTCGGCGGGGCGTGGGTTGACGCTCTCACCGCAGACGCCTCCAGCGCCGCGCATGGGCGCGCCTATCTGTTCGCATTTCTGCCTTCGCTGGCGCTGATGTTCCCAGTCGGCGCCATGACTTCATCTTTGCGCGCCGCCGGGGTCGTCATGGCGCCAATGATTGTGCAATCGGTCTCGGTCCTGCTCAATGTTTTGCTGGCGCCAGTGCTGATCGCCGGCATCGGGACCGGCGCGCCTCTCGGCGCCGCCGGCGCCGGTTGGGCCAGCACCGCTGCCTCTGTCGTTGGAACCCTTGCGCTCGTCTTGATGTTTCCGCGTGTGCAGAAGCATCTGCGTCTGCACACCCAAAATCTCTCGCCCGACTTCAGCGCCTGGTCACGCATCGCTTTCGTCGGCTTTCCCTCATCGCTCGAGTTCATGGTCATGTTCGTGATCATGGCGGTGGTTTATTGGGTGATCCGCGGCTTCGGTCCCGAAGCGCAGGCGGGCTTCGGCATCGCCGGGCGCATCATGCAGTCGATCTTCTTGCCCGCGATGGCTGTCGCCTTCGCCGCTGCGCCTATCGCCGGTCAGAACTTCGGCGCCAAACGTTACGGCCGCGTGCGCGAAACATTCCGCGCCACCGCCCTGATCGGCTCGGCCATCATGGTGACTGTCTCGCTCTTATGTCACATCGCGCCGGAGGCGATGGCGCGCGCGTTCTCCGCGGATCCGCAGGCCATCGCCGTCGCCGACGAGTACTTGCGCATCATGTCTTGGCTCTTCGTGTTGAACGGGCTCGTCATGGCGGCGGCGAGCCTTTTCCAAGCCATGGGCGACACGAGGCCCTCACTGCTTGCGAGCGCCTCGCGTCTGGTCACGTTCGCGGGTCCGGCGGTCTGGCTCGCGCACCAACCTTGGATCGAGCTTCGACACGTCTGGTACCTGTCCATCGTATCCATGGTGGTGCAATGCGGGCTCAGCCTCACGCTTCTTGCGCGCACGTTTCGCACCAAGCTTGTCGACGTCGACTGAGACTACCGAGCGATTGGGGCCTCCGGCGGCAGGTCGAGAGATGCTTGCCCGAAGGCGTAGCGCCAGCCTTCAGCCGTGCGCACATAGGTGTCGCTGAACCAAAGCCGGCGGTCGAACGCACGCCCCTCGCGGGTGACGCCCTTCAACCACAAGCGCGCGGTCACTATGGCGGCATCGTCGCCATAGAGTCGCACGGTTTGAGTGCCCTCGTCCTCGACTTGGCGTTCGTACTCGATGTCGCGCTCACGCGCTGAGCGTAGCAGATCCTCGCGCGTGAACACCGCCCCGCGCCCCACCACCAGGATCATCTCCGGATGCAGAATGCGCGCCATCGTCTCGGCGTCATTGCGCTCGACCGCCGCTTGGTATTCCGTATCGAGCGCCGCCACGACCGCGCGGTCATCCGCGGGCGCGCTGCCGGCCGAGCCCGCGCTCAGCAACACGGCGAGCGCGGCGAAACCTAATTGTACGCTGTTCATGATCGAACTCCGTTGTCTCGATCATGGTGGCGAAACGGCGCACACCGCGCTCGCCGTTTCCGGACTTACGACATCAGAACTTGCCGTAACCGCCATCGATCACGATGGCATCGCCGGTGTGAAAGCTCGACGCGTCGCTCGCGAGATAGACCGCGATGCCGCCGAACTCCTCAGGCCTACCCCAGCGCTTCATCGGCACGCGCCCGATCACCTGTTCGTTGAACTTGGCGTTGCCCTGCGCCATCGCCGTCAAATCCGTTTCGATCCAGCCCGGCAAAATGGCGTTGGCGCGCACGCCATAGCGCGCGAACTCCACCGCGATGCCGTTGGTCAGCGCAATCACAGCCGCTTTCGAGGCGCTGTAGTCCTCATTGCGCGGCGTGCCCCAGATCGCGCCCATGCTCGACACCACCGCCACCGAACCCCCGGCGTCGCCTGCTTCCGCGCGCGCTTTCATGTGTCGGCACGCTTCACGCAAGGTCCACAACACGCCGTCCAGGTTGATGGACATCACACGGCGATAGCCCTCGCCGCCGATGTCTAGAAACGAACTCCAGCGATGCGACACGCCGGCATTCGCGAAGCACGCATCGACGCGCTCGAAATGCGCGACCGCCGCTTCCATCGCGGCGACTACTTCCGATTCTTGCGAAACATCGACCACCCGCGCGTTCACGCGCGTGCCGTGCGCGACGAGCCGCTCCACCGCGCGCGCGTTCTTCTCCGCGTTTGTGCCCCAGATCTCGATGTCGCCGCCCGCCTGAGCCAAGGCTTCCGCCATGCCCAAGCCAATGCCGCCATTGCCCCCGGTGACGAGCGCAACTTTTCCGGTGAGGTCGAAGGGTGTGTAAGTCATGGGGAGCCTTCAACTTGATTGGGAGTGGATAGCGGCGGAGGGCTTGGCTCCGCTTCGGGACGGTTCAACAGCAGGCCGACGCCGCCATCGGAAAAGCCGTCGGGTACGATGTCGTCATCTGTAAACGGAACGCCGTCCTGCCCGGCGCTGCGAAGCACGTAATGATCGTCGCCGACGCGTTCATAGTGGTAGAGCCGGCTGCCTGGGCCGACTTGCACGATCGAGGCATCGTAGATCATCACCGGCACGTTGCTCGGAATGATCTCCGCCACCTGCTCAAGGGAGTTTGGATAACCACCTCGCTGCGTACGATACAACTCAATATACGGCACAAGCTGATTGAGTTGTCCTTGCGCCAGCTGCGCGCGCAAGCCGTCATAAACGCCCCCTCGCTGAGCAAACCCAAAATAGAAAAGAGCGACGAACATAAGCGCGACCGCCACGACCAGAGCGCCGAGACACCCTAAAGCTACGTAACAACCGGTCGGCGGGCCCTTATCGCTCATTGCAACTCTTTGCCGGCAGACCACGCTGCGGGCAATTCATTACCAAGTTGTCGCGAGGCCGTGCGCTCATTGCAACTGGATTGTGGTTGAAAATCGAGCGAG
>CAYRHK010000122.1:0-6985 GCA_964423825.1 uncultured Terricaulis sp.
TTTCTCGCGCCGGAAGGATACGCAGCCGGCGCCGCCATTGCCGGAGCGGATGTAGACTTTTGTCTGGTCGAGGAATTTCATTGGGGTGAGCGGTGCAACTAACAGGGGTGGGAGCGCAGGCGGTCTCGTTCGTCTCGCTACTCACTATTCGCTTCCGCCTCAATCGCTTTCCCGCCGCCAACGAAGCGAGACGCGCTGATCGCCGTTGCCAAGGAAGCTGGTGATCAGGACCAGGCGGGGGCGCACGGTCCACTCGACGGTGGAACGGGCTTCGCCAAGGCCCGACCGTCCCAACTCCACGTAAACGTCGCGGGTCAGATAGATGCCGCCGGAAACCAGGAAGCCGCCGCTTTCATCTTGGCCCACGTTGAAGCGATCGAGGCCGGCCGCTGCGCGGGCGGCGTCGACCAGATCGAGCGCGCCATTGCCTGAAAGGGCGGCGAGGCTGGTTGCAAGTTGTGCGGCTTCTAGTGCGGAAAGGTCTTCTATGGAGCGACCGAACAGGACCTGCGGTAGGATTTCATCCTCCGGCAAACCGGGGTCAGAGGTGAAAGTGATCTCGGGGTCGCGAGCAACACCATTGATGTCGAGATAGGCGGTGAGGTCGCTGGTAGCTCGTTCGGCTGTCAGCGCGATGCGGGCGTCCAACGGATCGCCGTTGAAGATGATGCGCGAGGTGTCGGCAATCTCGAAGGGCTGACCCGAGAGCGCGATGGTTCCGCGCACGGCGCGCGCCTCGCCGAAGATGCGCGCGTGGGCGGCGGAGCCCGCGAGGCGAAGGTCGAGCGCCCATTCGGCGTCCACGCCCCGGCCGCGTGTGAACACACGCCCAGGCGCCGTGATGCGCACGTCGAGCGCAGTCGATCCGTTGCGACTCGGCCGCGGCGGCACATCACGGTCAGCGCTTTCGTCGCCGGGACGGTTGATTTCGACGACGTCCATCGTTGCGATGCCGGCTTGCGGACTGGCGGCAATGTCGACAGAGGCTTCCGCGATGGCCAGTTCGCCGGTGAGGCGTGAGTTTAGTCCCTCCCATGCGAGCGTTAGTGCGCCGCCGGCGCGGGCGCGCGCGTCGGGACGATCGGCGATGCGGATGTCCGTTAGTTGTACAGCAATTTCGCCGCGACGCGGATCGGTGCTGCCGCCCGTCGCGGCAAGGCGCCCGCCGCGGGAATCGGAGGCGCCGAAGCGTTCGATCCTGACGCCGCGCTCGTTAAGGGCCAGGCGCGCGTCGAGGTTGGTGAGGGTGACACCAGAAAGCTTGTCTTCGAATCTGCCGTCGACAATCTCGATGAAGCCTTGGCCGGAGAGGCGTCCGGCGCCGAATGTCAATTCGCCCTCGCCGCTCACAGCGCCCGCCAGCGCCTGATCCTGTAAGCGCGCGGCGGACCATAGCGTGTCGGCCGGGCCGTGTAGCGACCATGTCGCGTGGCCGCTGCGGTTGCGCGCGAGCACGATGCGGATAGGGGCTGTGCTAGTGGTCACGGGGGCGTCGGCTTCGAAGCGCGCGACGAGGCCGTCGCTGGAGGCGGCGTCGATTGTGGCGCGCAAGCGAGCCGGATCGAGGTCGCCGACGATGTGAAGATCGAGCGTGCCGCGCTGGCGGCCAGCGAGGCGTGCATCGTCGAGGCGCAAATCAACGGCGCCAGCAAGGCCGCCGTCTCGGTCCGCCAGGGAAATGTCGCCGTCAATGCCGCCGGTCGCGCGTTCACCCCAGATGGCCGCGAGCGGCGCCAAGGGGGCGTCCTGTATCCGCGCCGAACCAGAAAACCCACGGCTGCGTTCGCGCCATTCGGCGGCAACCACACCCTCGCCGAGCGCGACATTCAGGGATGCTTCGAGGGTGTTGTCGCGCCACACAGCGCGGATCGGGGCCCGCGTGAATGCGTCAACACCCGCGAGTTGGCCACGGCCGTCGAGCGAAAGTGCGCTTTCGCCGTCGAGGTCGAGGCGGACGTCGCCTGAAACGGTCAATGGCGCATCGCGCAGGCGGCCGCTCATATCGTAGCGTGCGACGACTAAGTCGTAGGGCCCTTCCGCTGCTATTGTTGCGGCGCGCATTGTAAGAATGCCCACGCGCGCGTTGGTGATGTCGGCATTGAGGCGCAACGTTTCCGGACTTAGAGCGACGCGGCCATCGATGACGCCGCTGGCGTCGCCAAGAAGGCCGTCCAGACGTCCCGAGATCGCGAGACTTGCGGTAAGGCCGCCGCTAGCAATGTTTGCATCGCCGCGGGCCGTAAGCGCAGCGAGTTGTGCATCAATTGCGGTGAGCGCGAGGGCGCTGTTCGCGAATGATAATGTGGAAGTAACCCGCAACGACTCACCAAGCGCTTGACCATTGATTTCGGCGCGGCCGACGTATGTGCTTCCATTGGGCGCGAGGGTAAGTTGTACGCGTGGCTGCATGATCGCGACATTGCCTAGGGCGAGGCTGCTCATGCTGGCGTCGACGGAAAGCGTGGGCCGTGCGAGGCGCCCAGTAAGGCGACCGGTGGCGTTGACCGCGCCGTCGATCGATCCCGCGCCGAGCGCGATAGGACCTCGCGCGCTGGATTCTAGTTGGAGAGCAGCCTCACCGCGGACGATGCGTCCGCGTGCGCCCATGCGCAGGCGCGTGCCTTCAAGGCGGGCGTAGGAAACTGTGAGGCCGTTATTTTCGTGGCGCAGGCGGGCGTCTAACGAAAGCGATTGGCCGAAGAGTTGAGGGAGGAGATCGGCTCGATCCGAGAAGGAGTGGCCGCGCCCGCTTATGGTTGCGCTCCATACGCGGCCTTCATCGGTGCGTTCGCTGAAGGCGCGCCAGCGACCCTCGCCTTGGCCGCCAATGTCAGCGACCAGCGCGCCGAGATTGCGGACGCGCCATTCGCCTGAAAGCTCGCCCTCGCCATAGACGACGCCGCCGCGGGCATCGACGCGTGCGGCTTCGCTCGTGAATTCAGCACGGGTGAGTGCGTAACGACCGCTGGCGCGGTCATAGGCCATTGCGGCGTTGAGGCGCGCGTCTTCGAACAATGGCGGCGCGCCGTCGGGTGCGCGCAAGTCTCCTTGCAGTGTGAAGGCTTCGACCGTTAGCGCGGCTTCGACAAGCCCGCTCAGCGTGGATGCCTGGCCGATCGCGTCGATGGCGGCGTTTGCGGTTCCACGTATCGACGTGGTTCCGCGCGCCTGCGCCAGTTCGCCCTCGAAGCGGGCGGCGCCGAGTTCGAAAGGGGATTCGCGCGCGATGTCAGATAGCCGTTCGCTGGTGATGACCAGGCGTGCGGCGCCGTCGAGGGCATTGTCGGCGTCGAGCGCGCCGCCCAACGTGATCGCGAAGAAGGGTGTTTCCGCATAGGCCTCGAAGGCGCCGTGGCGCGCGCCGCTCGCTCGCAGCTCAATGCTCGAACCGATGCGGCGCGCGAGCGTTTGCAGTGCCGGCAAGCGATCGAGACGCACCACGCCGCGAATGACGGCCCAGCGTTCAGGAGTCCAATTGCCAAGGACGTTGATGAAGTTTGCCTCTTCGCGTTCCTCGGCGCCAATGCGCACGGTCAGCGCGGCGGCGCCGGTGTTGGCGTCGCCTTCGCCGCGTGCGTTGGCGCGGAGTTCTTGATCCGCTACGCCGAGCGCGTGCGCGAAAACGCCGCCCGGCGCGCCGGCGACATCGACGCGGAGTTGGTGAAGCACATCGCCGCGATAGTCGACATTGGCGCGATCGGCGTTGGAGTCGGTCCGGCGCAGATCGAGAGCGATTGCGGTTAGCGCTCCGCTTTCTACAGCGAGCGAGAGATTGGCGGTGAACACGCCGGCTTCGCCGACGGCGTCTTCGTGGACGCTGAGCTCGCTAATGGTCGTGTCGTTGAGCGCGACATCGAGATTGAGCCCGCCCGGCGAGCGGCGATCGAGGAGAATTGGTTTTCGTAGAATGTCGATGCGCGCCGCATGTGCACGGTCGATGTTCACAGCCCCGAACAGGAGGTCCTGCGGGCGCCAGTTGAGTTCCAGGTCGCGCGCTTCAATCCAAATGCCATCGCCATCGCTGATGGTTACGTGCTCCGCACGTAGCGCGCCGAGCCAGGCGCCGCTGACGCCATCAATTTCGACGTGGCCCAAACGCCAAACGCGGCGACCGTCCAAAGCGGTATCGACTAAGAGTGCGGCGCCGGGGCCGATGGCGACACCGACGCCGATTGCGGTCAAACCGATGGTGGCGACGGGCGCGAGCCAGCGGCGGCGTGGGCGCGCGGTGCTCATCAGAACGCCTGCCCGAGACTGACATAGAGCGCGTACGCATCGCTGGCCTCATCGTCGTCGAGCGGCACGGCGATGTCGACGCGCAATGGCGCAAAACCAAGATCGTAGCGCACGCCGATGCCAACTCCGTAGCTGAGGTCAGTCGCATCGCTCCACTCGTCGAATGCGGCTCCGCCATCTATGAAGGCAGCCGCGCCCCAGCGATCGCGGAAGCGCCAACGCAGTTCGGCCGAGCCTTCGAGCAAGCCGTCGCCGCCTGGCGTCAGGCCCGCGAGATCGCGCTCGTCAGGGTAGATGGAATTGAACTCGTAGCCGCGTACGGAACCGCCGCCGCCTGCATAGAAGCGGCGATCCGCAGGGGCGTCGTCGGCGTCGCCGCTGATCGCCGTGAGCCAGCCAGCGCGAATGCGGGCCGCGAGCGTGACACTATCCTCGCGACCGAAGGATTCATAGCCGCGCGCTTCGGCGACGACGCGCGAGAACACCAACGTTTCATCACCGCTTGAGACTGAGGGTTCGATGCGCAGGTCTATGATGGCGCCGTCGCGGGGATCGAGAAGGAACTCGGTGGTGTCGTAGCGAAGGCCCGCAAAACCGGAGATCACGATAGCGTCGGTGGCGCCGCCGGCGAGATCGTCGAAACGATCGGCGGAGAGGCGAACGCCGTAGCTCCGCCCCAGCCGCAGGCGTGTCGAGGCGTTGACCGAGGCATAGATGGCCAGGCTCTCGCGCGAGAAAGCGTCTAGGGTTTCGTGTTCGAGCGTCGCGCCCAAAGTGACGCCGTGTCCCAGGCCCGCCGCGTGCGGACGCAGCCATTCGGCAGTTAGGTCTTGTTGTTGTTCAGCGAGCGTGACGCCAAACGTGAGGGCGTCAGCGCGGCCGGTGGCGTTGCGGCGCGTCCATTCGGCTTCCAGGCCAGCGCCGTCGATGGTGGAGGCGCTCAAGCCTAGTTCGTAAGCGTTGCGGCGTGACGGCTCGATCTCAAGCACGACATCGCGCAGGCCCTCGGCGTTGGGTGGATCGAGCGTCGTGCTGACGCGCGACACCGCTCCGGTGGCGGCGAGATCGCGGCGCAGGCGTGCGAACGCTTCAGGTGTGTAGGCGTCGCCACGCTCCCAATTCTGAAGATTGTCAACGAAGCCGCTGCGCAGGATATCGTCGGGTACGGCGCGGATGCCGCCCATGCGCACGGGTGCGCCGACGTCAAAGCGCAGTTCGACGTTCACGTTCGAGGTTGCGTGATCCACAACGACGCGGCGCTCGCCGATCGTCGCGTCAGCGTAACCACGCGCCTGCAGCACCGAGAGAATGTTCCGCTCCGCTTCCAACACCGCGGCGGCGCGAGCGACCTCGCCCTCACTGAGAGCCGCGAGCGCGTCTTGCGCTGCGGCGCTGGTTTGGGAATCGGGCGGGCTGTCGGTGAAGGTGATGAGCGGCGGCGCGAAGCGAAAGCCCGCGCCCGGTGCGATGATCAAGCGCGCAAGCGGGGGATCGTCGCTCGCTTCGGGCGTCACGGTTGCCGCGTAGTAGCCTTCGGAGCGCAGCCAAGCGCGCGCCCGCGCGGCGGCTTCTTCCGCGATGCGTTCGGCGTCGAACAGCGAGTCCGGCGGATCGCGATTGGGCAAGAGATCAAGGATGGCTTCGCGCGTCGTTTCGTCAGCGCCTTCGATTTGGACAGGCGTCTCAGCGAATGCCTGCGGCGTCGCGACAGCGCCAAGCGCCGCGCACAGCGCGGCGGGAAGGATGGAAGATCGGCGCATCGCGAGTCGTGGGCAGGCTCGCGCGGAGAAGGTTAACGATTGCTCAAGCGAAGTGCGGGCCTCACAGCCCGCACCCATTTCATTTCATTCACAAAATTTCTGCGCCCACGTGGTTAATGCGGCGCGCTCGCGCTTATCCCCACGGCCCGCGGGCGCGGCGTGGCTGATCCCAAGGTCCTTCCCGGGAGGGCGCGCGTGCCGGCGCGCTGAAGCGGGTGGCGAGCTGCATCAACTGGGCGACGCGGTTGCGGGTAGCGGGGTGGGTCGAAAACAGGTTATCGGCGCCGCGCCCGGACAGTGGGTTGATTATGAAAAGGTGCGCCATCGCGGGGTTGCGCTCGGCGTCGATGTTGACGCGCTGATGCGCGTAGGTCTCGATGTTTTGGAGCGCGCGGGCGAGCGCCTGAGGGTCTCCGCCAATTTCGGCGCCGATACGATCGGCCTCGTACTCGCGGGCGCGACTGATTGCCATCTGCACCAACGAAGCAGCGAGTGGGGCGAGAAGCATGATGAGCAGGCCGGCAATTGGATTGGAGCGCTCGCCGTTGCCGCCGGAAAAGAAGAACGCGAAGTTCGCGATCATGGCGACAGCACCGGCAATGGTGGCAGTGACGGTCATGGTCAGCGTGTCGCGGTTTTTCACGTGCGCCAGTTCGTGCGCCATGACGCCGCGGATTTCATCGCGCGAGAGCAAACCGATCAGGCCGCTGGTGGCCGCGACAGCGGCATTCTGCGGGTCGCGTCCGGTGGCGAAGGCGTTGGGCTGCGGGTTATCGATCAGATAGACCTTCGGCGCCGGCAGGCCCGCTCTGTCCGCGAGCGCCAGCGTGTCGGCGACGTAAGCGCGCACCCGCGGGTTCGGGTGGTTGGGATCGACCGGCTGAGCGCGGAAGTGCGCCAACACCATCTTGTCGGCGTTCCAGTAGGCGAACAGGTTCATCGCCGCCGCGACCGCAAGCGCGATAGCCATGCCCCCCGTGCCGCCGATC
>CAYRHK010000123.1:0-6976 GCA_964423825.1 uncultured Terricaulis sp.
TCTCCTATCTCGGCGCCTTCAATGTGCGAGAACGCCCTGATGCGTGCGCCCTTGGCTATTTTCACGCCGGGGCCGAAGTAGACGTTCGGTTCGATGGCGACGTCGGCGGCGATCTCCGTGTCGTACGAGAAAAACACCGTTTGCGGGTCGATCAGCGTCACGCCCGCCTGCATCATGGCGCGGCGCGTGCGCTCCTGAAACGCGGCTTCCGCTTGCGCAAGTTCGACGCGTGAGTTCACTCCCAGAACTTCGGTTTCCTCGGCTTCGACGATCGACGTGGCGAAGCCAGCCGAGCGCGCGAGCGCCACAACATCCGTCAGGTAATATTCTGCCTTGGCGTTGTCGTTGCGCACCATCGCGAGCAGATGGAACAAGGTCTTGGCGTCAGCGCACAGGACGCCCGAGTTGCACAGATCAACCCGGCGCTCCTCGTCGCTGGCGTCCCTCTCTTCGACAATGCGGAGCAAGCGACCTTCAGTATCGGCGATCAGCCGGCCATAGCCGAAAGGGTTGGCCGCCCGGAACGCCAACACGGCAAGACCGCTGCCACGCGCGGCGAACAACGCCGCCAGAGTTTGCGGTCGCACCAGCGAGCCGTCGGCATAGAAGACGACGATGTCACCGTCGAAGCCGGCAAGAGCGGACTCCGCAGCGCGGACCGCGTGGGCGGTGCCCAACGGAGGATCCTGGATCGCGACGCCGGCCTCGCCGACCAACTTTGCGGCGTGCTCTTGCACTTGCGGGCCGTGGGCGCCGACAACGACCACCACACGCTCGGCCCCCAAATTGCGGGCTGCGGCCAGCGCCCAGTCCAGCATTGGGCGGCCGCCCACCGGGTGCAGCACCTTGGGCAGGTCGGACTTCATCCGCGTGCCCTGACCCGCGGCTAGAATGATCGCCGCCCGCGCTCGGCTCATGTGCGCCCGCCTTGTTCGAATCCGAGGCCTGTTCTAACCGATTACGCTGGGCTTCGAGGAAAAAAAATGGCCACCGGCGAACTGGCGGACGCGGTTATCGCATTCGACCTGGACGGCACCCTGGCGGACACCGCGCCTGACATACTGCGCGCCCTGAACGAGACCCTAGACCTTGAGGGCCTTGCGCATGCGAAGCTGAGATCCGTGCGTTCGATGATAGGCCAAGGCGCTCGCGCGCTCATCGAACAAGCGTCAGTCGGTGCGGGCGCGCAGTTCTCAAGCGAGCGCTTGTCCCAGCTGACCGAGGCGTTCTTTGCTTTCTATCGCGCTGACATCGCCCGCGATTCGAGCCTCTACCTTGGGGCGCCAGAGGCGTTGGCGGAGCTCGCCAACGCAGGCGCGAAGCTCGCCGTTTGTACAAACAAGCGAACTGACCTGTCGGTGCTCTTGCTTCAGCGATTGGGAATCGCCGAGCGCTTCTCGGCGATCGTTGGCGCCGACGCGGTCACAGAGCACAAGCCTCACCCAGAACATTATCGTGCTGCGATCAGTCGCGCGGGCGGTATCGTGCGACGCTCTCTGATGGTTGGCGATGGCGCCGCTGACGTTGCCGCAGCAAAGGGGGCAGGCGCCCCGGCCATAGCAGTCAGTTTCGGGTACGCGGGAGACGAGGGCGCGGAACGCCTTGGCGCTGATCGTGTCATTTCTCGTTTCCCGGACCTACCGGCTGTTTGTCGCGAGCTCCTTGCGTAGCGGCGTCTTAGGCCACCTCCATCAGGCCTCGCGCAGCCGACTGCGACACGTCAGAACTCGCCCGCTTGGTCGGAAACCCGTTGACCATGTCGCTGCGCACGTCGGTTCGCGCCGAGCGCATCGCCGCCACAAACCCGGCCTCAATCAACTTTACGTCGACGCTATATCCACGTTCGCGCCAGTATTCCTCGATGCGCTGCTTCAGACGGCGGGCGCCATCAACGTTGCAGAAGTCGTGATCCATTCGGCTCCACCTCAGTGTCGGTCCGGAGTGCATGGCCCAGGACCAGTTCTCGCGCGGAAACGCTCCGCGCTCTGCGTCAGCCCCTGCTCGAAGTCCGCCAGCGGGGCCCAGTCTCCCCGTCAAGCGAGGCGCCGATATGGCGGTCTCGCGCCAATCGTGCAATCGCGATCACGAATTCCTGAACTGCACGTCATTAATGCAATACAGGCCCCGCAAATTGGCATGGCCGGACTAGGTGCGTGCCCCGCGCGAGCGCAATAGTGCGCGTACCGTCAGCCACAAACCCATCACCAACGCCAGAACAACAGAGGTCAGAGCAAGAGCATTATGTCGCAGCTGCCGCTCGATGCTGTTGCGCAGAATCTGACGCTCAACCCGGTAGCCATCGGGTAACGCGAGCACGCCGACTTCCTGCGTATACAGCTCGTAAGACCGCAGCATATCGGCCAGGAGTTCCGGCTGTTCCGTGCTGAGATCGTGCGTCTCGCCGGGATCCGAACGCAAATGGTAGAGTCGCCAACGACCGTCGCCAACGGGGGGCATGTTGCGCACAATCTTGTAGTCTCCACGGAACAACGCCGCGTTGCCCGATACCTCGACGCCGACGACGTCGCCGGGTCCGCGCACCTCGTCAGCCGCACCCTGGAGCAACGGGGCGAGGCTGCGGCCCGAAATCTCAACAGCGCCTTCCGCGCTCGAGGTCGGCGCTCCGACCATGTCCAAGATCGTTGGCGTGATGTCGGTGACGTAGGTCAGCGTGCTGAAGCGCATGTCGCCTGCGCTCGAGGCGCCGGCAATTACGAGCGGCACGCGCAAGCCGCCCTCGGAAGCGTAGAATTTGTACAATGAGTGAGGCGACGAAATCGAGGCCGCCCACTCCGGTCCGATGAAGGCGAGACTGCCGCGCTCTCCCAGGCGATCGCGATCCCAGTGATAGCCGTTCAACGACATCCATAGGTTCATCCCCGGCGCGTGCACGGGATCGCTGGGCTCTGGGCCATTATCCGAGGTGACGAAAAAGATAGTGCGTTCGAGTTCGCCGCGCGCCTCGACGCGCGCCACTAGACGCCCGATTGCGGCGTCCATCGCCTCCAACATGCCGGAATAGACTTCCATGCTGCGCGCGTAAGCCCGGCGTTCCTCATCGGTCAGCGACGACCACCTGCGAAGCGTGCCGGGAAGCGGATTGAGCGTTGCAGATGGCGGTGTCAGCCCCAACTCGCGAGCGCGCCGCCAGCGATCTTCACGAAGCGCCTCCCACCCTGTATTGAAGCGGCCCACATAGTTGTCAGAGAACTCGCGCGGCGCCTGCACGGGAATGTGCACGGCCTGAAACGCCAAGTAACCGAAGTAGGGTCCTTCGTTCGCCGGGGCTTCGTCGATGTAGCCTATCATGCGGTCGACTAGCAGGTCAGACGAGTAAAAACTCGCCGGCAACACCGTTGATTCACCATCCTCAAACCACGGCGCATGATCGTAATACGGCATGTATGGGCGCTGCGAGTAGTTGTCAGCGCCGGATGCATCGAGCGCGAGAGACCGATCGAAGCCATGATCGTTAGGCAAATCGCCCTCACCGCGCCCGAGGTGCCATTTGCCGGCCATGAGCGTGCGATAGCCCAACCCTCGAAGGCGCTCGGCAATGGTGAGCACCCCTGGTTCCAAGTGGAGTGTGTAGCCGGGTCGTCCACGCAACTCGCGCGGCAGCACCTCCTCGATGGTCGCGTGGCCGGTTCGGTGGCTATCGATTCCAGTCAACAGCATCGCCCTCGAAGGCGAGCAGAGCGGAGAGCTGTGGTGATTCAAGAAAATCGCGCCGCGCCGCGCCAGTCGGTCGATGTTCGGCGTGCGCGCTTCGCCGCCATAGACACCGAAATCCATGAAAGCCGCGTCGTCAACGACTATGAGAACGACGTTGGGCCGCGGCTGTGCGAAAGCGTCTCGCTGCGGCGCAACTGTAAGCGCCAGCAAAGCGCAGCAGAAAATCCAATGCCGCATGAGGCCCCCGCTTTTCCGCAGGAGGCTGGCATGCAGGCGTAAAGGGGTCAACAACAGCGCGGGTTGGCGCTTTCAGCGCGAAGTCCAGAACGCTGTTATTGTCAGCCGGCCGCTTCTTGGGCCAGGATCAAACTGGAAGCCCTCCGCGATGTCGCCGCTGTGAAGGTTGCGCCCGCGGTACAGGATGGCGCGATTGAAAACGCACGGGATGCTTGCGATCCGCTCAAACACAGGCGTGTCACCCAAGATATAGGCGCACGCCGGTAGTCCGACGCGGCGCACATCCGCGGCAAGTGCATCGCGGTAGGCAGCGAAGCGGTCAGCGCAGACGGTTTCGAAGCCGGTGGCGCGATGACGATAGAATGATGTTCCCCCGCAGTGCGACCCACACAAGTAGTGGACGAGCGCCAGGCGCCCTGGCTCCATTCCGTCGTAGTGAGGGAGGCGTTGGATCGGCGCCAATTGCTCGGGCGGCGTCGTCACCAACGAAAAAAAGCATCCTTCAACATCGCAACTTTCCACACCAAACACCTCACGCATCAGCGGCGCGAGCGCCTCCTGCATGGCTTGGGAGGTTTGCTGGACGACCCGCGCGCGGACGCCAGGAAAATGGGGCGACGAGGCGCTGAATTGCAGCGATGCGGCTTCGTCGATCAAGGCCGCCGCCCCTGCGGCGAAGTTTTCGATGATCACCAATGGCTCGAGCTCGGTTCCTTTTCGGACAATCTCATATTGCCAAAGGTTCGGATCAAACATGCACACATCCGCGCGAAGGAGCTGGCGTTCATGAAGAGTATGATTACTCTGCATGGAAAGCTACCTCTGCGGCTGGCACCGGCATGGACGATCTCTGGAGCAACGCGAAGAAGACACCCGTGTGGAGGGATGTCGACCGCTTGCTGTTCGCAGGAGAGATCCAGCCGCTTTCGAAGCCAGCGGTCCTGAAGGGATTGGTCCGGCATTGGCCGCTTGCTGAGGCCGCAGCTGCGGGGCCAGAGCGAGTTTGCGCGGCGCTCAAGGAGGCGGCCACAGGAGGCGCCATCGACTATTTCGAGGGGGAACCCGGATTCGGCGGCCGCTACAATTACAAGGCAGACTTCAGCGGCTTCAATTTTGAGCGGCGAAAAAGTTCACTGCCGGATTTCCTCGATCGCGTCCTGGCGGCGCGCGGATCCGTGGAACCCCCGTCATTCTACGCGGGCGCCATCAATGTGCCTGCGCATGCGCCCTCGCTCCTGAAGACACACGCAATGCCACTGCTTGATGGGGTCGACGAGACATTGGTGTCGCTTTGGATCGGCAATCAAGGCCGCACGCCGGCGCATTGGGATCTGCCGCAAAACATAGCCTGCGTCATCGCGGGCAGGCGGCGCTTCACTCTCTTCCCGACCGCACAGGTGAGCAACCTCTATGTCGGCCCTCTTGACGTGACGATTGCCGGGCAGCCTTCGAGTCTGGTGGATTTTCACAAGCCCGACTTCGCCGCCCACCCGAGGTTCAGAGAGGCGATGGCCGCTGCCGAAGTGGCCGAGTTGGAACCGGGCGACGCGCTCTACATGCCCAGTCTGTGGATCCACCACGTGGAGTCATTGGATACATTCGGCGCGATGATGAACTTCTGGTGGCGCGACGGTCCCGCGCACCTCGTGACGCCCTTCTTTACGTTGCTACATGCGCTGCTGACCATTCGAGACTTGCCTGCCGACGAACGCGCCGCATGGCGCACAATGTTCGATCACTTCATTTTTCAGAGCAATGGCGACCCATTCGAGCACCTGCCGGAGCATGCGCGTGGCGTTTTTGGCGCGCTCACGCCGGAGAAACTACGCTTCATCAAGGAGCGGTTGATGCGTGCGCTCGCTTCAAGCTGAATCAGCAAGATCGAAGTCTGGAAAAACCGATGCCCCCTCCTCGGCCGACCCTGCTTCCGACCTGAACAATGAGAAGAGTTCGCGCCCCATGCCGCGGGCGTTGGCGGAGATGTCGAGTTGAGCGCCGTCGCGCGCGCTCCAATCTAACGGCGAAATCACGTCAAGAGCGCCAGCCACACCATCAACGCGAATGACATCGCCGTCCCGAAGCTTTGACATTGCCCCCCCATCGACGGCTTCTGGCGTGACATGAATGGCCGCCAACACCTTGCCGCTGGCGCCTGATAGGCGTCCGTCGGTGACCAGTGCGACCTTGAAGCCGCGATCCTGTAGCGCCCCCAACAGCGGCATCAACTTGTGCAGTTCCGGCATGCCGTTGGCGCAGGGGCCTTGCCCTCGCACGACCACGACGCAGTCGCGATCGAGGTCTCCGCGCTTAAATGCCGCCTGCACCTCTCCTTGCGTATCGAACACCAGCGCCGGCGCTTCGACCACGCGCTTGTCTTGCGCCACTGCCGAAACCTTCGACACAGAACGCCCGAGCGCGCCATTCAGCACACGCAAGCCGCCGTCAGCAGCAAACGGATCGGCGACACCACGAAGGACCGTATCATCGCCGCTTTGCGTTGGCGCCTCGCGCCAAGTAAGCACGCCATCCTGCAACACGGGTTCGCGTGCGTAGGCGCTAAATCCATTCGCTGCCACCGAGATCACATCGCCATGCAGTAACCCCGCGCCCAGCAACTCGCGCGTCAGAAACGCCATGCCGCCAGCGGCGTGGAAGTGGTTCACGTCAGCGGCGCCGTTGGGGTAGATCCGCGTGAGCAGCGGCGTCACCCGCGAAAGCTCGGCGAAATCGTCCCAGTCGATCTCGATGCCGGCGGCGCGCGCGATCGCCGGCAAATGAATGAAGTGATTGGTGGAGCCGCCGGTCGCCATCAACCCGACCATGGCGTTGACGATGGCGCGCTCGTCGACGACGCGCCCGATCGGGCGATAATCGCCGCCAAAGCCGGTGATCTCGGTCGCGCGGTTCACGGCTGCGACGGTAAGCGCATCGCGCAACGGCGTGTTCGGCGGCACGAAGGCGGCGGCCGGCATGTGCAGACCCATCATCTCCATCATCATCTGATTGGAGTTGGCGGTGCCGTAGAAGGTGCAGGTGCCCGGCGCGTGATAGGATTCCGCTTCCG
>CAYRHK010000124.1:0-6954 GCA_964423825.1 uncultured Terricaulis sp.
CGCTTTCCTTGATCCGCGTAACGGTTGGCAGGCCCATGACGCCAGAGCCGTCGGCGCCCATCAAACTATTGAAGGCGTGGCTGCGGTTCTCGCTCTCGTAGCGGTCTTCGAGCAGCACCGTGCTGGCGATGCGCGGGCGTGCGCGCAGGTCCACCATCGAGAGGCTGAGGCCTGCGTCGGTGCGATAGCCGCTAAGGACGATGTTGTTGCCTGTGCGCTCGATGCGTATGACGCTGTGCGGCGCTTGCAGCTCGATGGCTGCCGTGGGTCGCGCCACGGGCAGCGCGATCACGCGCGCGGTTTCGACGGTGCGGCCCTCCGGAGGGAAGGAGCCGTAAGAGTCGCGCCCGCCATAAACGACGTAGGCGTCGGTAAAGCGCACTTCATAGTTGGACGAGCCGGGGCTAGGCGCGGCGGTGAAGTTGCGCGATGGCGAAGGTTGCGGCGTGACGCCAAATGAGGCGAGCGGCGCGCGGAAGTAACGCACTTCGGTTTCGCCGCCGCCGCAATTGTTCCAGTTCACCAGCGCACGGAATTCGTCTGCGGTGGCGTCCATGGCCAATTGGCTGTCGGGGCGGCCGCGCACGCGCAGCGCGCGCAAGCCCGCTTCAGCGAGCGGCACCTGATAGAGCGTCGCCGGCAGCGCTTGGCTGCGCTCGTTGTTGCACGGGTTGTCGGTGAAATCCGCCCAAGGCTGCGGTGAGGTCCACACGAAGATATCGGTGGTGGAAACGAAGAACTCGCGCTGGCTGGGCCCGACGAACGCGGTGGTGCGGCACTCCAACTCGTCGCCGCTATTGGGCGAGCCTAGCGGGCAAATCGACACCGAGTGCACGAACGGCGCGCGCGTGGCCTGCACCGGCTTGTAGATCGAGCGCGCGTCGAACAGGCGCACGCCCGCCGTGGTGATGGCGCGATGATCTTCGTCGCGCAGCCAGCGGCGCACGAGCGGCCATTGCATCTGGCTGTCTGGATTGATGTATGCGAGCGCCAGCGGCGTGTAGATGACGAGATTGCCGTTGACGAGCCGCGTGGCGTAATTCTCGGTGTCGTAGTAATCGTTCGATGAGATGTAGTACGCTGTCTCGCGCGTCAACGCGCCGTCTTCGCCAAGCGTGAACACGTTGATCTCGGAAGCGCGCTCCGCGTAGGAATAGCCGGTGACGAGGATGCGGTTGCCGCTCGTCAGCATCTCATCATACCAGACATTGTGATTGGTGTGGCGATAGACATTGGCGCGGCTGACGAGTTGCAGGCCTGGCTGGCCATTGGGGCGTGTGTCGGTGACGAACAGACGCCCGTCCTGAAGCGTAATGAGAAAGCGGCCGACCATCTTGACAATGCCGCCTTCGTCGACGCCGCGCGTCTGCACATTAGTGATCGAAGTTTCTTCAACTGTCGGCGAGGGCTCGGCAGTACGTCCCATCGCCAAGCCCCCGACGACGGGTGCTGCCGAGGGTGCGCTCGCCATCGGCGCGGGTGGCGGGGGCGGAGGGGGGGGAATGGCGACGCTGTCGTTGAGCTCGTAATCGGCGCGGCGGCGGCGCTCATTGAAGCGCTGCACATCGCGGATATAGCGCAAAAACTCGGTGTCGTTTTCGAAGCGTTCGAGCCGGCGCCAGACCGGCGGTTCTGACGGCGTCGGCCGCTTGGTTGTCTGCGCCGACGCTGATGTAACCGCGATCGCCAGCGCCGCCAGCGTCACCCAAATCCGTTTGCTCATGATTTCCTCCCGCGGATGGTAGGCCAGCACCTGATTGTGGCGGGCGTGCGATGCAAATGCGGGGGAAACGCGCCCGATGAGCCGGCGCGTTCAACTCGCTGTGAGTTCCGATTCAGAACGGGTTGAGCCGGCGCCGCCGCGAATAGGCCAGATACCCGATATTGGCGCCCAAGCGGAAGCCGACTCCAGCGCGCATCGGCGCCAGCGTCACGCCGTCGCGGCGCTGATAGTTCACCCCGACGCCGCCGATGAAATAGGCCGAGCCGTCGACGCCGGGAAAGCGCTGAAAGATCTGGCCGGGCTCGCTCATGTTGTACACAAGCGTAAACACCTTGGCGGCGTTGCCGCCCGTATCGAAGCCGATCGAGGGCCCTTGCCAGAAGACGCGTGTCGTGCCGCTGCGGCCCTTTAGGCGCAGCCGCCCATCGCCGTAACGCAAGCCGACGCCGATGGCGCCTGAGCCTTCCTCTCCCTGGATATAACCATTGGGCCGACCGAGGTCCTCGAAGACGTGGCGCACGACGGCGGCGACGCCCTCAGCCCCGGCGCCGAAAAAGCGCTCGGCTGCGTCCACGATTTCAGGCTCGGAGTAGGTGCCGTCCTGTGCGAGCGCCACGGCTGGAGCAAGAGCGCTCGCAGTCAGGCCTAGGGCGATGGAACGACGAGAAAGTTTGTCGGACATGGTCAAACCTCCGGGAATGTCGAGGTCTATCTGAGCCCTGGTAGGTCTGAGCGCAAGATGAATGGGGGAACGCGCTTGCCTGCGATTTGAGCGTCCCCAATGTCGTCAGTCGGGCGACGCGCTACCAGAGGGCGCTGATCGCCGGGGAGTGTGGCGTGAGCATTTTCCAGAGGCTTCGCGACGCGACCGCCATTACACGGCGCGCTCTGACGCCGCAGCCGTCCTCGCGCGCGGCGACTTGGCTCAAGCGCGCGAAGTCCCCACGTGGGCGAATTGTCATAGGGCTTGTGCTCTTGGCGGCATTGCTAGGCGCCTACTTTGCGCTGCGACCGCCGCTCGTCACGTTTGCGCCGGTTGCGCGGGGCGAAGCGATGGACGTCGTCTACGCCACTGGCGTGGTCGACTTCGTGCGTCAGGCGCGAATAGCGCCGGTTGTCACCGCGCCGATCTATCGCGTCTTTGTCGAGGAAGGCCATACCGTTGGCGCGGGAGCCACGCTCGCGCAATTGGAGGACGGTCCTCAACGCGGCGTAGCTGCGCAGGCAGATGCTCAGGCCTCGACCGCTCGCCTCGCGTTCGCGCGCGTGGACACGCTGTATCGGCGTGGCTTTGCGTCGCGTGCTGCGTGGGACGAAGCTCGAGGCCAGCGCGATGCAGCTGTTGGCGCGGCGCAGTCGGCGCGTGCGCGGCTCGCCGACTACGCCATCAGGGCGCCGTTCGCAGGCACGGTGTTGCGACGCGACGCCGAACCGGGAGACTTGGCTACGCCGAATCGCATCCTCTTCGTGGTGGCGGATGAAGGCTCGCTGCGCGTAACTGCCGAGCTTGACGAACGCGACATCGCGCGCGTCGCCGAAGCGCAATCCGCTTTGATCCGCGCTGACGCCTTTCCTGGAAGCACGTTCAACGCCGAAGTGAGCGAAATCACCCCACAAGGGGACGCCAATACGCGCGTTTTCCGGGTGCGTTTGCGCCTCGATCCGGAAGCGCCGTTGCGCGCGGGCATGACGGTGGAGGCCAATATCATCTCCGAACGCCGTCAGAACGCGTTGCTGATTCCGACGAGCGCAATCGATGACGGTATCGTCTGGGTGCTGGCCGACAATCGCGTGCGCCGCCGCGAAGTCACAGCCGGCGCAGCCGGAGACCAGCGTGTGGAGGTGCGCGAAGGCTTGTCGCTTGGCGAACGCGTGGTGCTTGATCCCCCAAACGGCCTACGCGACGGCCAAAGCGTGCGCGCACGCGCCAGCAGCGAATGAACGCGTCGATCCAACTCTTGCTCCACATTGCTTTTGCGCACCTGCGCGTACGGGCGCGTCAAACCATCGTCGCCATGTTGGGCGTCGCCGTCGGCGTCGGCTTCTTCTTGGCGGTCTCATCCATGATGATCGGCTCGCAAACCGACTTCATTCGCACCCTGATTGACGCCGCGCCGCACATCATTGTGCGCGACGAAGTCAGAGAAGCGCCGCCGCAGCCGGCGGTGACTGCGTTCGGCGACGCCGCTGTCGAAGTGCACGGTCTGCGCGCGCGTGACGAGGTGCGGGGATTGAAGGACTGGCCGGCGATGCTAGACGCGGCGCGCGCGGTCCCTGGCGTGACCGCCGCCCCCGCGCTCACTGGCGGCATTGCCGTGCGCTTCGCTGGACGCACCGAGGCGCTTGCGCTCCAGGGCATAGACCCTCGGATCGCCAATCAAGTCGTCAATCTGGACGAGGATCTGATTGGGGGGCGGTTGACTGATCTCGAGAATGTGCAGAACGGCATCATCATCTCGACGCAGGTCGCCAGACGGCTTGGCGCCAATCTCGGCGACACCGTTGTGGTGAGCTCTTCTGCGGGCGTCGTGCAGCGGGCCCGGATAGTGGCCTTCATCGACAGTGACGCGCGCGCCGGTTCGGAAGGGCTCGCCTATGCTCTTCTGCGCACGGCCCAAGTGCTGTTCGCGCGTCCCAACATCATCAACCAATTGCACATCCGCGTCGCTGACTCCGATGCCGCCCAGCAGATCGCGGCCACGCTGGAGCGGGTGTGGGGCTACAAGTGGGAGTCTTGGCAGGAGCGCTCGCGCGACATCTTGAACGCGCTCGTAATTCGCAACATCATCATGTACGCCGTGATTTCCGCCATCCTGCTGGTAGCGAGCTTCGGCGTCTACACCGTGATCTCCACGAACGTGGCCGAGAAGCGGCGCGACATCGCCATCCTGCGTGCGATGGGCTTCGCCGACCATGACGTCACGCGCGTTTTCCTGATAGAGGGGGTCGTCGTCGGCGTGCTCGGCGCCTTGGCTGGCTTCGCGCTCGGCACGGCCTTGATGCAAGTGCTCGCCTCGATCCCGTTTCGCATCCAGGGCGACACCTTTTACATCCCGCTAGACCGTGGCGTGCACCAATACGCCATAGCGGGCGGCGTGTCGTTATTGTCGGCTGCCTTTGCAGCCTGGTTGCCAGCGCGGCGGGCTGCGCAGCTTGACCCGGTCGACATCTTGCGGGGCGCCGCGTGACGCCCAGGCTCGAAGCACGCGATTTGCGGCGCACCCTCGTGGAGGCGGGACGAGAAGTGCCGCTTGTGCGCGGCGTTTCACTCAGCGTCGCCGCGGGCGAGTTCACGGTGGTGCTGGGACCATCGGGATGCGGCAAGTCTTCCTTGTTGTATCTGCTAGGCTTGCTTGATCGGCCCTCCGCGGGCGAAGTGCTGATCGACGGCGCTCCAACCAGCGGCCTTAGTCAGGATGAACGCACGCAACTTCGCCTCGAGAGGATTGGGTTCGTCTTTCAGTTCCATTTCCTGTTGCCAGAATTCACAGCGCTTGAGAACGTCGCCTTGCCGATGCGAAGGCTTGCGAAGTTGAACACAGCCGCCGCCTTGGATCGCGCGCGGGCCCTCATGGATGCGCTCGGCCTTGCTGGAGAGGGCGACAAGCGGCCGAGCCAGATGTCCGGCGGCCAGCGCCAGCGCGTCGCCATCGCGCGAAGCCTTGCCAACGACCCAGCGCTTATTCTGTGCGACGAGCCGACCGGCAACCTCGACAGCGTCAACAGTGATATCGTTGTGCGCGTCTTTCAGCAGCTTGCGCATGAGGAAGGCCGTGCGATCGTGGCGGTGACGCACGATGAACAAGTCGCCGCCGCCGCGGATCGACGTGTTCGCATGAAGGACGGTGAAGTCGTCGCCGACGAGCGAGGTTAGCCTAGCTCGCTGCTTCCGCTTCAAATCTACCGATGGCGAGAAATCGCTCACGGCGCTGCTTGCGCAAGTCTTCGGGCGTGAGCTGCGCGAGCACATCGAGCGCTTCGGCGACCGTAGCGCCGACCTTTGCGACTGCGGCGCTGGGCGCACGATGCGCGCCTCCGATAGGCTCGTCGATGATGGCGTCAATGACGCCCAACTCAATCAGATCCTGCGCGGTGATCTTCATCGCGGTCGCTGCGTCCTTGGCGCGGCCGCTGTCTTTCCAGAGGATGGAGGCGGCGCCTTCGGGGCTGATCACCGAATAGATCGAGTGCTCGAGCATCAGCACGGTGTTGGCCGCCGCGATGGCGATGGCGCCGCCGGAGCCGCCTTCGCCGGCGATCACCGCCACCATGGGAACGCCAAGCGTGACGCAGCGCTCGGTGGAGCGAGCTATGGCTTCGGCCTGGCCGCGCTCTTCGGCGCCGATGCCAGGATACGCCCCTGCTGTGTCCACGAAGCTGATGACCGGCAACGCAAAGCGCTCTGCCAAGTCCATCAGGCGCACGGCTTTGCGGTAGCCCTCGGGGCGGGCCATGCCGAAATTGTGCTTGAGGCGCTCAGGCGTGGTGCGGCCCTTCTCGTGACCAATGACCAGGCATGGCCTACCCAAGAATTTCCCGGTGCCGCCAAGGATGGCGGCGTCTTCGCCGTAGGTGCGGTCGCCGGACAGCTCCACGAAATCGGTGACGAGGGCAGCGACATAGTCGCGAAAACGTGGCCGGTCCTGGTGGCGCGCCACTTGCGTTTTCTGCCAGGGATCGAGTTTGGCGTAGATGTCGGCGAGCTGTTTTTCGGCCTTGGTTTTCAAACGGCCGAGTTCAGCGCCTTGCGAAATGGCGTCGGCCCCGGAGGCCTCCGCCAGGGCGGCCAATTCCTCGATCTTGGCCTCGATCTCGGCCACTGGTTTCTCGAAATCCAGATAAGTGCGCAGCACGGCTTGGCCAGTCCCCCGGAAAGGGGCGGACAATACAGGCCGGGGCCTGCGCTTCAAGGTTAAGCACCTGAATCCCCCCCTTTGAGGGGAGGGGGCAGGGGGTGGGGTGAGGCGCCTTAGCCTAGAGCTTGCCTGCATCCGTCGACGTGCTTCATCCTGGCGACGTCGTTCTTCACCCCACCCTGCCCCCTCCCCTAAAAGGGGAGGGGGGGAGCCTCCGATGAAACCACCCCGCCACTTCTATGCGCCTCTCGTCACCGGCGCGCCGGCCCCGTTGCGCGAGCTGCCGGTCACGCTCGAGCGCATGATCCATTTCGTGCCGCCGCATCTGGAGAAAGTGCGGGCAAAGGTTCCCGAACTGGCGCGCGACGTCGACGT
>CAYRHK010000125.1:0-6874 GCA_964423825.1 uncultured Terricaulis sp.
GCCGGTGCGCATCTATTACGAGGACACCGACTTCACCGGCCTCGTCTATCACGCCAATTATTTGCGCTATTGCGAGCGGGGGCGGAGCGACTTCCTGCGCCTCGCGGGCGTGCACCACAGTGTGATGCTGGAAGGGCCGGAGCCGCTGGGGTTCGCGGTCAACAAGATCACGCTGCAGTTCCAGAAAGCGGCGCGGATCGATGACGCTTTGGCGGTCAAATCCACCTTCGACGCCATCCGTGGCCCGCGCATGTTCATCTCCCAGGCCGTCGAGCGGGAGGGGACCCTCCTGGTTAGGGCGGCGGTGGAGGTCTGTTGCATCAGCCTCACAGGCAAGCCGCGGCGGCCGCCGGCGGCGCTTTTGGACGCCCTTAAGCCTTTTCTGGAACCGTCCCCGTCCACGTTTTGACAAACTCCTACGGCTGAAAGCCGGGTTGGGGCGCGGCTAAGGGTCAGCGGCCGCGAGTGCGGGAACCAGAATGCAAACTGCCACAGAACAACTCACGATCTGGACGCTGTTCCTTGAAGCCGATCCGGTCGTGAAGGGGGTCATGCTGATCCTGCTGGTGGCCTCGCTCTGGTCGTGGGCGGTGGCAGTCGACAAGTGGATGCAGTTTGGAGACCTTGAATCCCAGGCGCGCAAGTTTGAGCGGGAGTTCTGGTCGGGGCGCTCGGTGGACGAGATCGACGATCGCGGCGGCGACAAACCCCGCGACGCCCTGGCGCGCGTGTTCGCGGCGGCGGTGCGCGAGTTTCGCGAAGCGCGCCGGCAAGGCGTGACCGGCGACGCGGTGGGTCAGCTGCTCGATCGCATCGATCGCCTGATGCAGGCGCAGATCGCGCGCGAGATGGGCCGCGCCTCGCGCAACATGGGCGTGCTCGCCTCGGTTGCGGCGGCTTCGCCGTTCATCGGTCTCTTCGGGACCGTATGGGGGATCATGAACGCCTTCATCAACATCAACCAGCAACAGCAAACCAACCTTGCGGTGGTGGCGCCGGGCATCGCCGAAGCGTTGTTTGCGACCGCGCTCGGCCTCGTGGCCGCGATCCCGGCGGTCATTTTCTACAACAAGTTCTCCGGCGACCTCGACCGCTTCGGCGATCGCCTCGACACCTTTGCAGATGAAGTCGCCGCGCGGCTGTCGCGCCGTCTGGGCGAGCGCTAATGGCGGGAGGGTTGGCCTCCTCACGCGGCGCCACGCGCCGGGGCCGCCGTTCGGCGCGGCGCGGGCGTTTAAGCGAAATCAACGTCACGCCGTTCGTGGACGTCATGCTGGTGCTCTTGATCATCTTCATGGTGACGGCGCCGCTCTTGACCGTCTCGATCCCGGTGCAATTGCCGGAGACGCAGGCCAAGCAATCTGAGGCAGAGGCCGATCCGCTCTCAATCTCGGTGACCGCTGACGGCACCATCTATTTGCAGGAGACCGTCGTCACCATCGAGGAATTGGTGCCGCGCCTACGTGCGATTTCGCGCGAGGGCTATGACCGCAACATCTTCATTCGCGGCGACAAGAACGTCCCCTGGGACGTGATGGCGCAAGTGATGGCGCGGATCAGCGCCGGCGGCTTCCGCAAGCTGCAACTGGTCACCGATACGGAATCGCCATGAACGCCGTGGTGCGCCCTGCGGCTCATGACGGGGTCGGCGTACTTGTATCTTTGCTTGGGCACATCGGCTTCATCGTGTTGGTGATCTTGCCTTGGGGGGTGGCGACAAACGTGCCGACTCCTATCGGTACGGCGATCGTGCCGGTGGAGATCGTCGATGTGGCGCCCGAGGCGAATGTGCGCGCGCTGAGCGCTGAAGCCGAAGACGAGGCCGCCAACCAGCCCGAGGCGGTTGCGGCCACCGCGCCCGCGCCGACGCCAGAAGCGGCGCCGCCGCGCCCGGACCGTCGCCGCGACGATTTCAATCTCGATGCGATTTCAGGCTTGATCGACAAGCAGCGCCAGCCGCGCGAGCGTTCAACCGAGGGCCAGCGCGCCGACCGCAATCAGCGCGGCGTCGGGCTCGGCACCGAGGAGCGCGCTTCACTGGAGAGCCGGGCGGCGGCGCTGGTGAACGCGCGGCTGCGCACCTGTTGGCGCACCACCGCCGATCTGCCTGACCCCGAGCGGCTGCAGGTGGTGGTGTCGTTCCAGCTCAATCGCAATGGCACGCTGAACGGCCAGCCGAGCGTCATGAGCCCCCGCAACTACACCTTCGATCCGATTATGAACGAGGCGGTAAACCGCGCCTTGCGCGCCGTGCGCGTGTGCGATTTATCATCGATCGCCGACGATCCCGTCGTGGGTCAACATTTCGACATCTGGCGCGACCAGGAAGTCACTTTTGGCGTGCGCAGACAATAAGAGAGCCCGTCCATGATGAGAACGCTAATCGCCGCGATCACGATGGCCGTCGCCATGGTAATGGCGCCGCCGGCGCACGCGCAGCTGCGCGTCAGTGTCGAAGAAGGGCATCTAAATCCGATGCCGATCGCGGTGGTGGACTTCCTTGGCCCCAACCGCGCTTCGCAGCAGATCGGCGATGACATCGCCGGCGTCATTCGCGCCAACCTGGAGCGCTCGGCGCTGTTTCGTCCGATCGAAGAAGCGGCGTTCATCGAGCGCATTCAAGCCATGGAAGTGCCGCCGCGTTTCGCTGACTGGAAGATACTTCAGGCGCAGGCTTTGGTGGTGGGGCAGGTCACGCCACTGCCTGATGGACGCATCCGCGTCGAGTTTCGCTTGTGGGACGTGTTCGCCGAGCAATCGCTGGCGGGCCTGCAATACACGACGACGCCTGACAATTGGCGGCGCACCGCGCATCGCATTTCGGATCAAATCTATCTGCAACTCACGGGAGAGCGCGGCTATTTCGACACCCGCGTAGTGTTTGTGTCCGAGAGCGGACCGCGCACACGCCGCATCAAGCGCTTGATGATCATGGATCAGGACGGCGCCAATCCGTTCTATCTCACCAGCGCCGATGCAATGGTGCTGACGCCTCGCTTCTCGCCGTCGACGCAGATGATCACGTATATGAGTTTCGAGTCGGGGCCGCCGCGGGTGTTTCTCTACAATCTGGAGACCAATCGCCGCGAGGTGCTGGGCGATTTTCCGGGCATGAGCTTCGCGCCGCGGTTTTCGCCGGATGGTTCGGGCATTGTGTTCACGCTCGATCTCAATGGCAATTCGGAAATCTTCGTGATGGATTTGCAGTCGCGGGCACGACGGCGGCTGACCAATCACGCGGCGATCGACACGTCGCCGTCCTACTCGCCGGACGGCGCTCAGATCGTGTTCAACTCCGACCGGGGCGGCTCGCCACAATTGTATCTGATGAACGCCGACGGCAGCGGGCAAAGGCGTATTTCGTTCGGGGAAGGACGCTACTCGACTCCGGTTTGGTCGCCACGCGGCGACTTGATCGCGTTCACGCGCCAAGGCGGTGGACGCTTCGCCATCGGCGTTATGCGTCCTGACGGATCGGGCGAGCGGATCTTGACCGAGAGTTATCTCGATGAGGCGCCAACCTGGTCGCCTAACGGGCGCGTCATCATGTTCTTCCGCGAAGAACGCGGCGGCGGCGCTCGCTTGTGGTCAGTGGACCTCACCGGTCAAAATCTGCGCCAAATTCCAACGCAGACTGACGCTTCGGATCCGGCCTGGTCGCCGCTTTTGCCTTAATGCGCGATTGCTCGAGGCGTACAAATGAGGAATACAGGGTTCGTTCAGTAACTGCGGGTAGTTCGCGTTCGGGAAACGCTTTGTTCGAGGGGAGAATTGCAGATGCGTAACGTTGTTATCGCCATCGCCGCCGTGGCCGCGTTGAGCGCCTGCGCCAGCCGACCAGAGCCCACTCCCACGCCCGGCGAAACCGCTCCATCGGCGCCGACGCCGCGCGGCCCCGTGGCGGGATCGCTCGAAGACTTCCGCGTCAATGTCGGCGAGCGCGTATTCTTCGGCTATGACCGGTTCGACCTGTCGGCTGAGGCGCGCTCGATTCTTGAGCGCCAAGCGGCGTGGCTCAACCGCTATCCCAACATCCGCGTCCTGGTCGCTGGCAATTGCGACGAGCGCGGCACGCGGGAGTACAACTTGGCGCTCGGTGCGCGTCGCGCGGCCGCGGTTCGCGACTATCTGGTGTCGCTGGGCGTGGCGCCGAACCGCATCGAGACGGTGTCCTATGGCAAGGAGCGCCCGCTCGACCCGCGCGCCAATGAGGAAGCGTGGAGCGTTAACCGCAACGGCCATACGCAAATCGTTTCTGGCGCGGCGTCGTAACGCCGCAATTTGGCCGAGGCTGGGGGTTAGGGGCCACCCTATGACACAGTACTCGGCCCTTCGCCTTCCAGCCCGGCTCGCGGCGCTCGTCGCTGCGGCCGGGTTTTTCATTGTTGCCGAGGCTGGCGCCCAGCCGCGTCAGCCGACGCCCGCGCCCTCGATTTCCGCCGATCAGTGGCAGGATCGGGTCGAGGACCTTGAGCGCCAGCTTCGCGACACCACCGCCGAAAATGAGCGCCAGCAATATGAGTTGCTGCAGGCGCAGCGGGAGATCACGCGGTTGCGCGCTCTCGTGGGCGAGTTGTCCGCAGTGAACCAATCGCTCTCGCAAGGAACACCGTCGCCGGAGACGAGCGCGCCGCCCACGGGGGGATCTAGCGTCAACAATCGAGCGCCAGCTCCAAACCCGGCGCCTGCGCCGGCGCCGCCGCAACAGACCGGCTCGCTCGGCACGCTTCCGGCCGACGCCCTGCCAGGTGACGCGGGCGCTGCCTATAGCCGCGCGCGGCAATTGCTTGTGAATGGCCAGCTTGCCGAAGCCGAGATCGCGTTCGGTGAGTTTCTGCGAGCGTTTCCGAATGCCGAAACCGCCGCTGATGCGCGCTTTTGGTTCGCCTACACGCTGTTGGCGCGCAATAATCACCGCGATGCGGCATCAAGCTTCGTCCAGTATTTGCAGGCGGCGCCTAACGGGCCGCGGGCGCCAGAGGCGCAAGTGCGGCTGGGCATGGCTCTCGTCGGTATGGGAGAACTGCAACAAGGCTGCGGCGCCTTTTCCAGTCTTGGCCGCCGCTACCCCAATGCGCCGCGCAACGTGCGCGATCTGGCGGTTCGTGAATCCCGCGCCGCAAACTGCCCGGCTTGAATCGACGGTGAGCCGATGCTCGATCGCGTGACGATCGAGCGCATAGGGGCGGTGCGGGGACCCCTGGTCGTGGCGCTCTCCGGTGGCGGCGATTCCGTTGCACTCGTGCATTTTCTCGTCGAAGCAATGGGCGCATCGCGACTCCGCGCAGTGATCGTCGATCACGGCTTGCGCGACGGCTCAGCTTCAGACGCCAAGTGTGCCCGCGACATGGCGGCCGAACTCGGCGTTGCGGGGGAGGTGCTCACGCTCTCTGGGGTCAAGCCGGCTCAAGCTAACGCGCGCCGAGCGCGCTATGCGGCACTCTGCGGCTATTCGAGGCGCGTCGGTGCGCGCGTGGTTGTCACTGGCCACACCTTGGATGATCAAGCCGAGACCGTGCTCATGCGCGCCGCCGCTGGCTCATCATGGCGCGGACTTGCCGGCATGGCCACGCTGGCGCCGGCGCCGCTGTGGCCCGAGGGGCGAGGCCTCTGGCTGGCGCGACCGCTGCTCGGCGTTCGCCGCGTGGCGCTGCGGGTCTCGCTTCGCGAGCGTGCCGGCGTCTGGATCGAAGACCCCGCCAACGAAAACGTCGCCTTCGAGCGGGTGCGTGTCCGACAGCGGCTTGCGGCGCTTGAAGTAGCCGGGTTTCGAATTGAGCGCCTGACAGCGATCGCAACGCGGCTGCGCACGATCGCAAATGCTTTGAATGAGCGCGCCGCATCGTTGATCGCAGAGGCAGTCTGTGTGGACGAAGACATTCAGGTGGCGCGTGCCGCGTGGAAGGGGGCCTTGGCTGTGCGTCGCCGCGCGCTGGGTGTGCTGATCGCGGCGGCTGCCGGCGCGGACGTGGAACCACAGCCGGATGCTGTGGCCCAACTTGAGGCCCGCTTTATGGAAGATGGTTATCGCGGCGAAACCTTAGGCGGCGTGCTGTTGTCGCCGACGACGGACGGCGCACGGCTCGTGCGCGAGGCTGGCGCCGTTCTGGGACGGCGCGATGGAACAGTGGGGATCGAGGCGCAGATTTTGCGCTCAGGCGAGGAGGCGGTCTGGGACGGGCGCTATGCGCTCACGGCAGACCAGCCTGGTTGGCGGGTGGCGCCCGCGCCCGAGGGACCAGCGCTTTTCCGGTGTGTCGGCCCGGGAGGCGCGCCGCCGAGGGTGCGCCCGCTGCTGGCCGATCATGTCGCTCACCTGCTGAATACCGCAGATGGGGCATTTATTGCATCAGCGTTCACCCGGCTTTGACCCTGGCCATGGCAGAAAGGGGTGTTCAGCGGCGGGACCCCTCCCTATCTTGCTGAAGACCCCGTTAAAGCGCCGGCTGCGGGCCAAGGCGCTTGGGTAAGAGGTTAGTCAATGCCCATCCGTTCGTTGGTGATTTGGGGCGTCGTCGCCCTGGCGCTGGTGGTCTTGTTCACGGTGATGCAGGGGCCGAATCCCGCTCGCGGCGCCGAGCCGCTGGGCTATTCGCAGCTCATGAACCTTGCCGAGAGCGGCGAGATCGCGTCGGTGACGACGCGCGGCAACGACATGCTGATTGTAACGGGGCGCGACAACAAGCGCTACGTGACCTACCTCCCAGTGGGCAGCGTCGGCGACACTGTGCAGCGACTGGACGCGGCAAATGTTGTGGTGAACACGGAGCGCCCTCGCACGGGTCCGACGCTCGGCGATATTCTCATCACAGCGCTACCGATGCTGCTGCTGATCGGCGCGTGGTTCTTCTTCATGCGCCAGATGCAAGGCGGC
>CAYRHK010000126.1:0-6870 GCA_964423825.1 uncultured Terricaulis sp.
TCCAGCACCGTCTCCATCATGGAAAGGCGCCGCCCGACGCGATCGACAAATGGTACAAGAAACGAAATGCCGGGTTTCAGGGTACGGGTGTAACGGCCGAAACGCTCGGCGGTGAATTGGCGGCCTTGCGGCACCACCTTGATGGCGCTGAAGGCCAGCACCAGCGCCATCACCACGAGCGCAATTGCAACAGGCGTCATTCTCTAGCCCCTTCTGGCTCTCATCATTTGGCCGCTTCTGCGGCCGGGAACATCCGCGCCGTTAGAGCTGGCTTAACATATGTTCGGCGCTGGATACCTTGTATTCACCGCCGTCCTCGACGTTAAGGTTTTGTACCACTCCATCCTTGACGATCATTGAATAGCGCTTGGAGCGCGGGCCCATGCCGAACTTGGAGAAGTCGGCGTCGAGCCCGATAGCGCGCGCGAACTCGCCGGAGCCGTCAGCCAGCATCAGGATATCGCCGAAGACGTTCTGATCCTTGGCCCACGCGCCCATGACGAAATGGTCGTTGACGGCGGTGCAGGCGATGACGTCGACGCCCTTGCCCTTCAACTCCTCGGCCTTGTCGCGGAAGCTCGGCAAATGACGCGCAGAGCAAGTCGGCGTAAAGGCGCCGGGCACCGCGAACAGCGCCACGGTCTTGCCGGCGAACACGTCGGCCGTGCGCATCGGCTTCATGCCGTCGGGCCCTGGCACATTGAACTGAACGTCTGGAAGTTTCTGGCCGACTTCGATCATGAACGCCCCTCCTGGAGTTGTCGCTGATATAGGGGCTGGATGCGATCAAGGCGAGCCTCCTCTTGCCTGGGCGCGCGCTTCGAGAGACGATGGCGGCCATGAGCGACAGCCTCGCAGGCAAGTTTCTGGTGGCGATGCCGGGCATGGGCGATCCCCGCTTCAGCCACAGCGTCATCGTGATGTGCTCGCACGACGCGCGCCACGCCATGGGGCTCATCGTCAACAAGCCGAAGGAGGACGTGGGCTTGAGCGACGTACTCGATCATTTGGGCATCAATGTCGGCGAAGGCCTCGTGGCGCGCGAAGTGCTGGACGGCGGGCCAGTGAGGCAAGATCGCGGCTACGTGCTGCACTCCGAAGATTTTGCCGCTGGCGACGCCACGCACACGATTGCTCCAGGTGTTCGGCTCACGGCGACGCGCGACATCCTGGAAGCTGTCGCCAGCGATCATCCGCCGGAGCGCTTCGTGCTGGCCTTGGGGCACGCTGGTTGGGGCGCGGGCCAGTTGGAAGACGAGTTGCGCGACAATGCGTGGCTCATCGTCGAGGCCGACGACGCGATCATCTTCGACGCCGCCCATGGCGACAAGTGGACGCGCGCGATCAAATTATTGGGTTTGGATCCTGTGCAACTCGCCAGCACAAGCGGGCGCGCCTGACTTCGGCACTGGATTAATTCCGCGCCATCGATGGAAGATTTGTCGCCACGCTGCTTGCGCGCTTGGCGTTGCGTCACCACGTGCACCGCCCGCGCTGATGGCGATGCGCGGTTACACAAAGGAACCGAATGAGTAAATCCCCTCTTTTCGCACACATATTGCTTGACCGCTCAGGATCGATGGAGAGCTGCCGCGACACCACAATCGACGCTTTCAACGAGTACGTCATGGGCTTGCGCCGCTCCGATGACGTGGACGCCCGGCTTTCGTTGACGATCTTCGACTCCGAGAGCATCGATCTCCTGCAAAACGCCGAGCCAGCAGCGCGCTTCATGGAGTTGAACCGCACGACTTATGTGCCGCGCGCTTCAACGCCGCTCCTGGACGCGATCGGTCATGTGGCGGCGGAGATCGACAAAATAACGCTGCGCCCTGGCGAGAAGGTGGCGCTCACCATTCTCACCGATGGGCTCGAAAACGCCAGCAAGGAGCACACGAAAGAGACGATCAGGAAATTGCTCACCGACCGCCAAGACAACAAGGGCTGGCTGGTCACCTTCCTGGGCGCCGATGTGGACGCGTTCGCGGAAGCCGGCGCCATTGGCGTGCAGGCCGGCAAGTACCTGTCGCTGAAGAAGGGTAAACTGAAGGAGTCGATGCGCTACGCCGCCGCCTCGCAGGCGCGCTACGCGCAGACCGGCAACCTCGGCGCCGGCGACTTCCTGGCGGCAGAGCGAGACGACGCGGGCAAGGACACCTGAACAAATGCGGCGGCGCTCCATTGGGAGCGCCGCTTTGTTTGAGGGGTTTGATCCGCCTCAACATCGAGATGCGCACTCGCGAACAAAGATGCTCGCGTTGGCGGCGAAAGCTCGCGCTCGTCTGAATAGTGTCATGGCGACTTCTAGATCGCTCGCTCGTTTGATCGGCCCAACCATGGTCGCGCTGGGCGCGACCGAGGCGCTCAACCTCGATATGTTCGCGCACCAGATCGCGCCTGTCGTCTATCTGGACGGAACAATTTTGTTTGTCGCGGGGCTTGCCCTCATTGGCGCGCACAATTTTTGGACATGGCGCTGGCCGGTCCTGATCACATCGACCGGCTGGGTGTTGTTGCTTGGCGGCCTATATCGGATGGTCGTTCCTGAGGCGCCGCAAGCGCCACAGAGCCAGGCCAGCTATGCGATGTTCGCCGCGCTCGCCGCGATTGGCCTGTTTCTGAGCTATAAGGGATATGGTCCCGACCGGACGGGGCAGGCCTAGCACTTTGACGCCCCCGCGGCGCGCGAGACGCGTTTCTGCGAAGGCGGGTGCCTTGCGAGCGCCGCGCTTGGACGGATTGGGCGCCTCACCAGCTCGCCGCCGCAATTGGGGCACTTGCCTCCCAGCTTCTCGTTCGCGCAATCAGCGCAAAACGTGCATTCGAAGCTGCAGATGCGCGCCGCATCGCTTTCGGGCGGCAAATCGCGGTCGCAACACTCGCAATTGGGCCTAAGCTCCAGCATCACGCGCCTCCTGCCAATTTTTCCATCGCCGCGCCGCGCGCTTGCCGATAGGCGGCGAAGCGCTCTTGCACCGCGGCTAGCGTTTCTGGCGCAGCAGTCTCTGGGCGTCCGGAGTTGTAAGGCGGCGCGGGCGCGTATTCGATCATGAGCTGGATCTGCTTGGCGATTTCCTCGCCCGCGATTTCAGCGACGATCGTCAGCGCAATGTCGATGCCGGCGGTGACGCCGCCGCCGGTGATCGCGTTGCCGTCGCGCACCACGCGCGCGGGATCGGGAATAGCGCCGAACATTGACAAGAGTTCGCGATAGGCCCAGTGCGCGCCGGCCCGCTTGCCAGTGAGCAGACCTGCGGCGGCGAGGATCAGCGAACCCGTGCACACAGAGGTCATGTAGCGCGCGCCTTCGCCAAGGCGCTTCACCTCGCGCATGAAGTCGGCGTCCTGCATGGCTTCGGTCTGGCCCGGACCGCCGGGGACCACGATGAGATCAGCGCTGGTGATGTCGGCGAGGCGCGTGAGCCCCGCAAACGTCAGCCCATGTTCGCTTGCCAGCACGCCGCCCTCTTTCGAGGCGACGATTATCTCAGCGCCCGGCACACGAGCCAGCACTTCGTAGGGCCCGGTGAAATCGAGCTGCGTAACGCGCGGATAGAGTATGAAAACGATGCGCATGGGGGCTCCTGGCTTGACGCCGCCACGATGAGGCTTCCATGCTCTGGCGGAAATGTCAAAGAAACCTCGTATTCCGCCAAAACAAAGGCGCGTCGCGGTTGTCGTGTTCGACGGCTTTCAACTCCTCGACGCCGCCGGGCCTATCGCTGCCTTCGAAATCGCGTCGCAATTTGCGCCTGGCGCTTACGAAGTTCGCGTCGTCGCGGCTAAGGCTGGGCTCATCGCCTCATCTAGCGGCGTCCGTTGGCCCGCCGAAGCGCTCGCGCCATTGCGCGGCATCGACACGCTGATGGTCATGGGCGGCCAAGGCACGGCGTCCGCGATGCGCGACAGGGCGTTCACCGCCCTGCTCAAGCGCAAGAGCGCGCACGCACGGCGTACGACCAGCGTGTGTTCGGGCGCATTCTTGTTGGCGCAAACCGGCCTACTCGACGGCAAGCGCGCCACGACGCATTGGCGCAGAGCTGCGATGCTGACGCGGCTCTTTCCGAACGTGCGCGTCGAGCCCGATCGCATCCACATCAAGGATGGCTCAATCTGGACTTCCGCGGGGGTCAGCGCCGGCATCGATCTGGCGCTCGCGATGATCGGCGAGGATCTGGGCGACGCCGTCGCCAACGATGTCGCGCGCGAAATGGTGGTTTACGCCAAGCGCGCCGGGGGTCAGACACAGCACTCGGCGTTGCTTACACTTGACGCCGGCAGCTCGCGCTTCGCGGCGCTTAACGCTTGGATCGCTGAGCACCTCGCCGCCGATCTCTCGGTAGACGCCCTCGCCAATCGCGCCAGCATGAGCGCACGCAATTTCGCCCGCGCCTACGCCGAGGAGACCGGCGTCACACCCGCGAAAGCTGTTGCGCGCCTTCGCGCCGACGCTGCCCGCGCCATGATCGAACAGGGCGTTCCGCTGCAGACGATCGCGTCGCGCACCGGCTTCAACGATCCCGAGCGCATGCGCCGTGCGTTCGTTCGCCTCTATGGCGCGCCGCCGGCGGCGATGCGGCGAACACTACGCCCTTGACGCGCGGCCGTCGTCGCGCGCACTTGGCGGCGGTTATTTGCGGAGGGCGAGCGTGAGCGAGCGCAAGACGATTTTCATCACAGGCGCCGGTTCTGGCATCGGCCGCGCCGTCGCGCACTATTTTGCTTCGCGCGGCTGGTTCGTCGGATTGTATGACGTCAACGACGTTGGCGTCGCGGAGACGGCAGCCTCGATCGGCGCCGAGCAACGCACGACCATGGCCTTCGATGTGCGCGACCGCGACTCATGGGCGCGCGCCGTGGCCGCCTTCGGCGAAATCACAGGCGGCAAGATGCATGTGTTGTTCAACAATGCCGGCGTCGGCCGCGGCGGCCCGATCGATCAAATGAGCGCGGCCGACATCGATCTTGTACTGGATGTAAATCTGCGCGGCGTCATACATGGCGTCATCGCAGCGCTACCGTTGCTGAAGCAGACGCAAGGCGCGCGCATTCTCAACACCGCGTCGGTCGCGGGCGTCATCGGCGCGCCGGGCATGTCGATCTATTGCGCAAGCAAGTTCGGCGTGCGCGGCTTGACGGAGTCGCTGGATGCCGAGCTTTCACTTCAAGGCATTCGCGTCATGAGCTTGATGCCCTGGTTTCTCGACACAGCGATCTTGGACAACACGACGGCACAATCGAACCAGCGCGTGCGCGACACGCTGCGCGACGGCGGGGTGCCGATCTATCCGGTGAGCATGGCCGCCGAACGCGCATGGCAAGCCGTGCACAGCAACGGCTCGGAGATACACTTCATGGTCGGCCAGGAAGCAGAGCGCGCGCGTTTTGCTGCGCGCTTTTTTCCAAACCTCGCGCGCGCGCAAATCACGAAGCGGTTCGGGCGGCTCGGCTAGGTTCGGGACGTCAGGTGGCGATGCCGGTCACGATCGGCTCATCGACAAGCGCCGGGGCATTGGCGTCCGTCGCTTCAACGTCGATGGTCGCATCCACTTCAGGCGCAGGCGCCGCCACTTCAGCCGGCGCGGGCTCGGCGCGGCGGCGGCCTTCCAAACGACGATTGAGCGCCGCTTGATAGTGCGCACGCTCCGAGCGGTTCGGCATGCGGTAGAATACGTGGCTGCCGATATTCGCGGTCTCCACCAGTCCCGAGTTCCACACCGGGTTCACGGCATGGGTATGGTAGTGGGTCGCGTTCTGGGTGATGGGACGGGTGTAGCCCAGCATCACGGCGGTAGCGACGCGCTGAGAGCGGTCCCACGCCCGCCCTCTTGGCCGGTCCGCCTTCGAGCCGTCGCAGGTGAACGTGAACTGGCAGCCGGTCGAACGTTCGGAGCCTTGATAGACCACCGCGCAGATCGTGTTGGGATAGTAGCCAGAGCGCACGCGGTTCATGATCACTTCCGCAACCGCGACCTGGCCGCGCTGGGTTTCGCCGCGCGCCTCGTAGTAGATCGCCTCACTCAGGCAGCGATGTTGGCGCGCATCGACCTGAGGCTCTTCGCGGCCGCGATCAGAGGCGTTGTTCGCGGGGCCGCGCAGCATGGCCTGGACCATCATCGCGCGCGAATCCGCATTCTCGAACAGCACGCCGCCGCCGCGCGCGCGAAGGCCGTCGCTGGTGCGGAACGACGTGAGCTCAATGCGCGCATTGGGCTCGGTTCCCTGCGCGAGTTGGTATTGGAGTTCAGCTTGGAACGCGTCAGAGGTTGCCGCCCACTCGGCGCCATCACGCTGTTCGGCAGCGCGATGCGCGATCAGCGGCATCGAAACAGCAGCCGCGGCGAGACACATAATCGTCGCTGCGCCCTGGCGTACTGCCAGAGGGTTCCGTTCGATCTCGTCCATCACTTGGGTCCGTACCGTTCCCGCAAAGATAGCCAGTCGACGCCAGAACAACCGCAAATGCATTAAGTCTCACTTAACAAACCCGTCCCGCTTTGGCGCAACTGCCGCACGTTCACAGGTGATCAGCCCTCGAGAGCCCCCCACGAGACTCGTCGCAAGACCGGTGCCGATACAGAGGACACACCTTTTGGGCTATTGTCTTTTTGTTCACGTTTTTACCAAACGTTAATCTTTGCGCGCCTTTGCAGTCACAGTGCGACGTTGATGTCACGCTGAGAGCGCTGGCGCTGCGCGAAGTCTTGCGAGGCGCGTGCCGTTTCGCGTTTTCGCAGGTGCGCAGCTGCGACAATTCGCACAGCCGTGCGCGTTCCTATTATACCGTCATTTTCGCGCGATGATCGCGGCTTGCGCGGCGGCGAGGCGCGCGATCGGCACGCGATACGGCGAACACGATACGTAATCGAG
>CAYRHK010000127.1:0-6861 GCA_964423825.1 uncultured Terricaulis sp.
GCGCAAGGCCGAAGTGGTCGCTGCCGTCCGCGGCGGCTTGCTCTCGATGGAAGACGCGTGCGCGCGCTACGGACTCTCTGAAGAAGAGTTCGACGGCTGGCGCAAGTCGATCGAGAAGCACGGACTTCCGGGCCTGCGCACAACGCGCATCCAGCACTATCGCGGAGCATAAACGCGCAGCTTCGGCGTGAACAACGCCCGCGCGCTTAACCAATGCTTCACCCCCTGATGGGCAATTTCTGCCGACCGGCGAGATTTGCCCAGTTACCCTGGGCGCGCGCCGCGCATCAGGGGCTGGGGCGTGAACGGATTGATGGGCTTTCTCCTGAAGGCGGGTCCGACGCGGTTGTTCGCCGCGCTTGGCATCGCTGCGGTCATCGCCGCTGTCCTGTTTTCACTGATTTTCCGGATGGGCGCGGAGGAAAAGTCCCTCCTCTTCGCCGATGTGGAAATGAGCGAAGCCGCCGAAATCACCCAACGGCTCGAACAAGCGGACATCCCCTACGAACTTCGCGGCGACGGCAGCTCCATCTTCGTCGCCCGCTCGCGCGTCGCTGAGGCGCGCCTGATGCTCTCTGCCGATGGCCTGCCCTCGCGCGGCTCCATCGGCTACGAAATTTTCGACAACGCCGATGCGCTCGGCCAGACCCAATTCCAGCAGAACATCAATCGCCTTCGCGCGCTTGAAGGCGAGCTGGCGCGGACGATTGCATCCCTGGACGGCGTCGCCAGCGCCCGGGTTCACCTCGTGCTCCCGGAGCGGCAATTGTTCTCGCGCGAAGCGGAGCAGCCCTCCGCCTCCATCGTATTGCATTTGCGACGCGACTCCCTGGGCGACGGCCAGGTCCGCGCCATCCGCAATTTGGTCGCCAGCGCCACGCCCGGCCTTACCACCAACCGGGTGACAATCCTCGATGAAACCGGGCGGCTGCTGGCGGCGGCGACAACCGAAGAAGGCGCGGTCGCAGAAGGCGTGGACTCGCGTCAAGCGGCCACCGAGGAGCGCATTCGCCAAACGGTGACGAACATCGTCGAAGGCGTGGTCGGCGCTGGCAATGCGCGCGTCCAAGTCACCGCCGAGATGGACTTCAATCGCGTCAGCGAGACCTCCGAGCGGTTCGACCCCGAGGGTCGCGTGGTGAGGTCGACATCGACAACCGAAGAGACTTCCACCAGCGCGGAGAACGCGCAAGGCGCCACAGCCGGCGCCAATGTGCCGGACGCCGGCGGCGGCGCCTCCAGCAGCGGCGCGCGCGATGCGACGGAATCCAGCCAAGAGACCGTGAACTACGAGATCTCGCGCACCACGCGAACGGAGGTTAGCGAAGGCGGACGCCTGCGGCGGCTCTCCGTAGCTGTGGCGGTCGACGGCGTGATGGCGCCGGGCGCTGACGCCAACGCCGCGCCGGAGTGGCAGCCGCGCAGCGAAGAAGAAATGCAACGCCTGTTGCAGCTGGTGCGCTCCGCGGTCGGGTTCAACGCTGAGCGCGGCGACATCGTGGAAGTCGTCAACGCGCGCTTCGCTCGCGTCGAGCCGAGCGGCACGGAAGCGGAAGCCCCCGGCATGTTCAACCTCGGTAGCTTTGATGTCATGCGCATCATTGAAATCGTCGCCGCTCTCCTCGCCTCCCTCGCATTCGTATTCTTCGTGTTGCGCCCGCTGATCGGCGGCCTGGTGCGCGGCAGCCAGGCCGGTGCGCCTGGCGTTCCCGCTCTAGCCAATGCCTCGGGAGGCAGTGCAGCGGCCCTCCTGCCGCCCGATGAAACCGAGGCTGCCATCGACATTGCTCAAATCGAAGGCCGCGTCCGCGCTTCTTCGGTGAAGAGGGTCGCCGAAGTCGTCGATCAACACCCAGACCAGTCCGTGCAAATTATCCGCGGCTGGCTCAACAATGCACTCTAGGCGCCCATGAACGCTGTCACAAAACCCAAGGCGGAGGACGCAAGAAACGAAGTCGTCGCGGCTTCGCAGGGGTTGCCGCCCGTCAAGGCGGACACCTCGAAGTACAGCGGCGTCGAGAAGGCTGCGATCATCCTGATGTGCCTTGGTGAGGACGCCAAGAAACTCTGGGAGCTTCTGGACGAAGACGAGATCAAGGACATCTCGCAGTCGATGTCGTCCCTCGGCCTGGTGCCGGCGGCGACCGTGGAAGCGCTGGTCATCGAGTTTGTGCAGAAGCTGTCCGGCTCCGGCTCGATCATGGGCTCCTACGAGCAGACCCAGCGTATGCTGAATGCCTTCCTGCCGAAGGAAAAAGTCGAATCCCTCATGGAGGAAATCCGCGGTCCCGCCGGTCGCAACATCTGGGACAAGCTCGCCAACGTCAATGAAACCGTACTCGCGAGCTACCTCAAGAACGAGTATCCCCAAACGGTCGCCGTCGTGCTGGCGAAAATTCGTCCCGACCACGCCGCGAAAGTTCTTGCAGAGCTCCCCGAGGACTTTGCCGCCGAATGCATCCAACGCATGCTGGCGATGGAGCCAGTGCAGCGCGATATCTTGGACCGCATAGAAGTCACCCTGCGCACGGAGTTCATGTCCAATCTGGCGCGCACCTCCAAGCGTGACAGCCACGAGATGATGGCTGAGATCTTCAACAATCTCGACCGCCAGACTGAGAACCGATTCATGGGCGCGCTGGAAGCGCGCAACCGCGACGCCGCTGATCGCATCCGCGCCCTGATGTTCGTGTTCGAGGACTTGGGCAAACTCGATACCGGTGGCGTTCAAACCTTGTTGCGCGCCGTCGACAAGTCCGACTTGGCCCTGTCGCTGAAGGGAGCCTCGGATTCGCTGCGCCAATTGTTCTTCTCGAACATGTCGGAACGCGGCTCAAAACTGCTGCGCGACGATATGGCATCGATGGGTCCGGTACGTCTCAAGGACGTAGAGGCGGCCCAAACGCGCTTGGTGGCGCAAGCTAAGGACTTGGCCGCGCGCGGTGAAATCATCTTGTCGGAAGGCAAGTCCGAAGACGAGTTGATCTACTGATGAACACGATCCGCAAATTCTCCTTCGACACCGAGTTCTCACCCACCGGAGATGTCGTGCGCGAAGCGCCGAGGAAATTCACAGCTGAGGAAGTCGAAGCCGAACGCCAGCTCGCCTACGCGCGCGGCGCACAAGATGCAACCGCTCAGGCGGAGCGCCAGGCCGCTGTAGCCTTGCAGGCCCTCGCGGACGCCGCGAAGAAGCTGCTCAGCCAACTCAACCGCGAGCGGCAAGTCATGCGCGACGAGGCAGCGCGCCTGGCGCTTGTCGCAGCGCAAAAAATCGCGGGCGCGGCATTGGAAGCCCATGGCGTTGAGCGCGCCGCGACCGCGATCGAAGCTGCAATGGATCAACTGCGCCATCAGCCTCGCCTCTTGGTGAAGCTGGCGCCTGACGCCGCTGATGCCCTGAAGCCGCGCATCGACGAGTTGGCTCAGGCCCACGGTTATGGCGCGACAATTCTCGTCCGCGCGCAATCAGGGTTGCGCGACGGCGAAGTCGTTATCGATTGGTCGGACGGCATGGTGGCCATGTCGCCAGAGGAGACCGCGGCGCAAATCGAGGCTTTGATCGAAGCAGCGCTTGCAACACCAGACCAAGGGTCATGAGGACGACATGAGCGACTTGAAGCTGGATGAATTCACACCAACCCCGACTGAAGGGGCGTCGCCAGATATGTCTGAGCGCAACGCCGCGAACCTCGCGGCGGTGTACGACGTCCCCGTCAACATTCAGGCCGTGCTGGGTCGCTCCAGCATGGAGGTGGCGGAACTTTTGCGCCTTGCACGCGGATCAGTGATCGAACTCGATCGCAAGGTCGGCGAGGCCATCGACATCTACGTCAACAACCGCCTCGTCGCGCGTGGCGAGGTCGTGATCGTCGAGGAGCGCCTCGGCGTGACCATGACAGAAATCATCAAGGACGGCGACGGCGCTTGAGGCGTCGGAGGAGCAAAACATGCGTCTGTTAATCGTCGGCGCTTTGGGCGGACAGATATCGGCGGCCACCAAGATCGCGCTTGAACTTGGCGCCAAGGTTGCCCACGTCGACACCATCGGCCAAGCTACCGCCACGCTGCGCGCGGGTCGAGGCGCTGATCTCTTGATGGTCGATGCGCGTCTCGACATCGCGTCGTTGATCGCCGCCAACGACGCTGAGCATATTGTCGTGCCGATCGTCGCGGCTGGCGTCGGCATAGACCCCGCACTCGCGGCAAGATCGATCCGCGCCGGCGCGCGCGAGTATATCTCCCTCCCTCCTGAGCCAGAGCTGATCGCCGCCGTACTCGCCGCCGTATGCGATGACGAACGGCCGATGATCTCTGAAGACGCCGGCATGAAGCAGGTGATCGCGCTGGCCGATCAGATCGCCAACTCGGATGCATCGATACTGATCACCGGTGAGAGCGGCGTCGGCAAGGAAGTTTTGGCGCGCCACGTACACAAGAAGTCCAAGCGCAAGGAAAAGTCGTTCATCGCCGTCAACTGTGCGGCGATCCCCGAGAACCTGCTTGAGAGCGAACTCTTCGGACATGAGAAAGGCGCCTTCACCGGCGCCGTGGCGCGCCGCATCGGCAAGTTCGAGGAAGCCGACGGCGGCACCCTTCTGCTCGACGAAATCTCCGAGATGGACTTGCGCCTGCAATCGAAGCTCCTGCGTGCATTGCAGGAGCGCGTCATTGACCGCGTCGGCGGCCGCGAGCCCGTGTCCGTGAATATCCGCGTGCTTGCGACTTCCAACCGCGACCTCGGCCAATTGGTGCGCGCTGGCGAATTTCGCGAGGACCTGCTCTATCGCCTCAACGTCGTGAACCTGCGCATTCCCCCGCTGCGGGAACGCAAAGACGACATCCCCGCGCTGGCGCACTACTTCATCGAAAAGTATGCGCGTGCCAATGACCGCCCCGCCCGCAAGCTTTCGAAGGAAGCACTCGCACAGGTCCTGGCGCATGCTTGGCCAGGCAACGTCCGCGAGCTGGAAAACGCCATGCATCGCGCGGTGTTGCTGGCGAACGCCGCAGAGGTCGGCGCTGATGCGATCCGCGCGCCGGACGGCGCTCCGGTTGGCGCCCGCGACCTCGCTGGAACCGCCATCGAGGCCGCACAAGCGGCGGCGCGAAACCTTGTCGGGCGCACGGTCGCGGAAGTCGAACAAGACCTGATTTTGGAAACGTTGACCCATTGCCTCGGCAATCGCACGCACGCGGCTCACATTCTCGGCATCTCGATCCGAACGCTGCGCAACAAGCTCAAGCTTTACGCCGACGATGGCGTTGCTGTGCCGCCCCCGCCGACAGGGCAAGCCGCTTGATGCACACTAAGAGCGAAAGACCACGCGCATGACCGACGCAGCACAGCCGCGAGGATCGAACCTCACTTTCGCGGATCTGCGCGGTTTCGTCGTGCGCGGCGAAATCGCATTGGCGGCCGGCGTGCTCGGCATCCTCGCGATCATGCTGGTGCCGCTGCCGGCATTCTTGCTGGACATGCTCTTGGCGGTGTCGATCATCTCCTCGATTCTGGTGCTGATGACAGCGCTGATGATCAAGCGCCCGATCGAGTTCACCGCGTTCCCTGCGGTGCTGCTGCTGACCACCCTGCTCAGGCTCGCGCTGAACATCGCTTCGACACGGCTCATTCTTTCGAACGGCCAGGACGGCGAGCATGCCGCTGGCGAAGTAATCGCCGCATTTGCTCAGTTCGTGATGGGCGGCGACTTCGTGATCGGCGTCATCGTGTTTGCGATCCTCGTGATTGTGAACTTCGTGGTGATCACACGCGGCTCGACACGCATCGCCGAAGTTGCGGCGCGCTTCACCTTGGACGCCATGCCCGGAAAACAAATGGCGATCGACGCCGACCTGTCGGCAGGTCTTATCAACGAAACGCAGGCGCGCGAGCGGCGCCGCGCCCTCGAGGACGAAAGCGCGTTCTTTGGCGCCATGGACGGCGCCTCCAAATTCGTGCGCGGCGACGCGATCGCTGGGCTGCTGATCGTCGCGATCAACATCGTCGGCGGCATTATCATCGGCGTTGTATCGCACCAGATGGATTTTGCCGCCGCGGGGCACAGCTACACCCTGCTCACGGTCGGGGACGGCCTGGTAACGCAAATCCCAGCGCTCATCATCTCTGTCGCCGCCGGTCTGTTGGTCACCAAGGCCGGCGTCGACGGCGCCGCAGACAAGGCGCTCGCAAAACAACTTGCCTCCTACCCGGTGGCACTGGGCGTCGTCGCCGCGTGCTCAGCGGGCGTTGCCGTATTGCCGGGCATGCCGCCTTTTCCTTTCTTGGTGCTTGCAGGCGCCTCAGGATTGCTTGCCTGGCGCATCCGCGAAGCAGGACAACGCACAGCGACTGAGACCGCGGCGGCCGATGCGGCCGCGCAAGCTGCGCCCGGAGAAGACGCCCCCGCCGCTTCCCTTGCGATGGACGACGTGCGCGTCGAGCTCGGGTTCGCACTCTTGCCCCTCATCAACGAAGTGCACGGGCGCCGCCTTACCGACCAGATCAAGGCGCTGCGCAAGAACCTCGCGCAGGAATTCGGCTTCGTGATGCCCGCCGTGCGCATACTCGACAACATGCAGATCGGCGCCGATGCCTACACGATCCGCATTCGCGAAATGGAAGCGGGTGAAGGCAAGCTGAAGCTCGGAGCGCTTCTGACCATGGACCCGACAGGTGTTGGCGTCGCCATCGCAGGCGAGAAAGTGAAAGAGCCGGCGTTTGGACTTGATGCCGTGTGGATCGATGAACGCGCTCGTGAGGAGGCGAGTTTTAGAGGCTACACCGTCGTCGATCCGGCGACCGTCCTGGCTACCCACCTCACCGAGGTCATCAAGGAGCACATGAGCGAACTCCTCACGTTC
>CAYRHK010000128.1:0-6820 GCA_964423825.1 uncultured Terricaulis sp.
TCACCCCGAGTACGGCCATGCCGATGGCGTCGAGACCACCACCGGCCCGCTGGGGCAGGGGCTCGGTAACGCTGTCGGCATGGCCATGGCGGAAGCGCATCTGAACGCGCGCTTCGGCGACGACCTCGTCAATCACCGCACCTGGGTGATCGCCGGCGATGGCTGCCTGATGGAAGGCGTGAGCCAAGAGGCCATTGCGCTCGCCGGGCGCCAGAGGCTCAACAAGCTAATCGTGGTCTGGGACGACAATTCCATTTCCATAGATGGCGCGGTGTCGCTCTCGGATGCAACCGACCAGAAGAAGCGTTTCGAGGCAAGCGGCTGGAATGTGCTCTCCTGCGATGGGCACAACGTACAAGATGTGGCGCGCGCGTTCGAGGCGGCGGCGAAATCCGACAAGCCGGTGATGATCGCGTGCAAGACCGTGATCGGGTTCGGTTCGCCCAGGCGCGCCGGCACCGCCAAGGCGCACGGCGAGGCGCTCGGCTCGGAAGAAGCGGCGGCCACCAAGGCGCAGCTGGGTTGGAGCCACGCGCCATTCGTCATCCCCGACAACATTGCCGGCGCCTGGAAGAAGATCGGCACGCGCGGCGCTCATGCGCGTGCGGCCTGGGCTGAACGCTTGAAGGCCTCGAAGCACCGCGAAGCGTTTAAGGCGGCGATGGCCGGCGACAACGTCGAAGCGGGGATCGCGGCGCTCGCCGCGCACGCCGCGAAAATGGCGGAAACCAAGCCGGCGCTGGCGACGCGGGCGTCCTCGGGCGCTGCCATCGAAGCCATGTTCGCCGCCGTGCCCGAGTTGCTCGGTGGCTCGGCGGACCTCACCGGCTCCAACAATACTTTGGCCAAAGGCGAAAGCGATTTCACGCCGGAGAACCGGCTCGGACGCTATGTGCGCTATGGCATCCGCGAACACGGCATGGCGGCGGCCATGAACGGCATGGCGCTGCATGGCGGGGTGATCCCGTATGGCGGCACGTTCTTGTGCTTCGCCGATTACTCGAGGCCTTCCATTCGTCTGGCCGCTTTGATGGGCGCGCGCGTCGTTCATGTGATGACGCATGACTCAATCGGCTTGGGTGAAGACGGGCCGACGCACCAGCCGGTCGAGCATCTGGCCGCGTTGCGCGCGATCCCGAACTTGTACGTTTTCCGCCCCGCCGATGCGGTGGAAGCCGCCGAGTGCTGGCAATTGGCGCTGCTGCGCGAGGGCGGGCCCAGCGTGCTGGCGCTCTCACGCCAGGCGACGCCGGCTCTGCGCGCCGACGCCAGCGCAAACCTGAGCGCGCGCGGCGCCTATGAATTGCTGGCTGCGGAAGGCGGACCCGCGAAAGTGGCGCTGATCGCGACCGGCACGGAAGTGACGCTCGCGGTTGAAGCGCGCAAGCTCCTCCAGGCGCAGGGCGTGCCCACGCGGGTGATTTCCGCGCCGTGCTTTGAATTGTTCGACTCGCAAGACGAGGACTACCAGGACGAAGTGCTGGGCGATCCCGACGAAGTGCGCATCGGCGTCGAGGCGGCTATTCCGCAAGGCTGGTACGAGATGTTCGGCCTCTCCGACTTTATCGGCATGCACGATTTCGGCGCCTCGGCGCCGGCTAAAGACCTCTACGCCCACTTCGGCATCACCGCCGAAGCGATCGCCGCGGCGGCGAGGGAGTTGGTTTAGCGAGGAGGCGCTGGCAGGTTTTGGCCCATTTGAGACGTTGGGCGCCAACGCTAGAGTGGGCGAATGCCGCCAATGAGCGATGAGGAAATCAAGGAGTTTGTTCGGCGCGGTCGTCCGGGGCGTTACCGCGCCGCTGTGGTGGGCATCGTGATTGGACTGCTCTGTTGGTGGCTCTTTCAACGCTCGTAAGGGGTGCCGACTTGCGGCCTCAACAACCTGCCTCTCGGCGAAATCCGGTCCCGGCCCAAAGCGGTCATGGCGCGTTTTGGTTGCGTGGTTTAGATCGCTGGAATGGCAATCGACGCCCAAACTCTAGCGGCGCTGATCGAAGGCGAACTGGCGAAGGTGTCGGACCCTCGGGTCACCGACCATGTGCGCGGGCTGCTTGTCGAGCCGACTGTCACCATGCGCCGCTGGGATTATGGCCGCGAAGGCGAACGCTACCCGTGTTGGACAGTGCTGCGCCATCCAGCGTCCAACACCGGCATTGCGTATTGTGAGCAAGGTTTCGGCCCACGCTCGCCGTGGGGGCTTGTGTTTCTTGAAGGCGATGAAGGCCGCACATCGATCGGAATGGATTGCTCCTGGTACACTACGTTTCTGCAAGTCTTCTTTGAATCGCGCGCGGCCTCGGAGCTACCGATATGGCGCATTTTCAAGGCGGACGCGGCAACGGGGGAGATGCAGGCAATTTCCGCTGAGGGCGAGTGGGATGCCACCTGGGCGGAGATAATGTCACTTCGAGATTCGGACCCGGCGAACCAGTATCACTGCTGGACCAGCATCCAGTACGAACGGGAATGACAACCGATTAATCCTCCCACGGATTCTCCAGCGCCAATCCCAAGCCCTGAAAGTCATCGACATTCCGCGTCGCCAGCGTAAGGCCGTAAGCGGACGCGATGCCGGCAATTTGCAAATCCGCGAGCTTCGCCGGGATCTGGTGCAAACCTAGCCCTCGCGCTTTCGCGCGCGACAACATTTCAGCCGCCGCTTCCGCCGCGAGTGCGTCAAACGAATAGACCCGCGATCCAAAGCGGCGGACCATGCGCGAGACGGCGGTGGCGAGTGCGTCCTTTCGGCGGCTCGCCCGCAGCATTGCGATGCCCGCGCGCAATTCCAGGATGGTGATGCTGGAGGTGGCGCACTCAGAGAACCGGCGGTCGAGCCACGCTATGACGGTGCGGTCCGGCGCCGGCCGCAAAGCTTCCGACAACACATTGGTGTCGAGCAGGAACACTCAGTCGAACTTGGCAGGCCGCAGCGGCGCGGCGCGCAACGCCGCCAGCGCCTCGTCGAGGTCCGCGCCCGGGCGCGAGATCGACACCAGCCATGTGCCGAATGGGGCGGTGTCATCCGGCGCCTCAGCTTCTTCCCGCGCCAGCCTTTCGAGGGTGTCGCGCAGGTCTGCCTCAAGGCTCTTGCCGCGCCGTTCTGCGCGCCGTTTCAGGAGGTCCTTGGTTTCGTCGTCTACTTTACGGATCAGGATATCAGCCATGAGGTTTGTGATATCATGATATCATCAAGAAATCAACTTACCCCTCGGCGGCCGCGCGCTCAGATTAAGGCAGCCATCGCTCGCGGCTGGCTCTTCGTATACGCGCTTGAGCTGGTAGCGCTTTGCGCTCACGTGCAGCCGTCCGGTTCGCACACGCCGGCGCCGGCCGCCGCGTCTGCGCTTGCCGCGTCGCCGTCACCCGCCAGCGCCATCATGATCGACGCGCCCAGCGCCATGTCGTCGACGTGGCCGAATTGATGCATGCGCAGAGCGCCGGCGCGATCGTAGAGCAGGGTTGTCGGCGTGCCGCGCATCCCATAAGCGCGCATGGTGACGGGGAAACCACTATCCTGCGCGTCGATGCCGACGGGAAACTTTATTCTGTACTCATGCAGAAAGGCCTCAAGCGCCGCGACCGATCCCTGCGCTTCGTGATGCTCGAATACGGTGTGTAGACCAATGACGGCGAGGTCCTGTTCGCGAAACGTCGCGCGCGCCTTCTGCGCTTGCGGCAGTCCCTGAGACACGCAGCCAGGGCACAACATCTGAAACGCGACCGCCAACACCGCCCGCCCGCGCAAGCTCTGCAGCGTGATGGGCGAGGGCGCGTTGAACCAGTGTGAAATCGTCCAGGGTGGCGGCGAGGCGCTCATGGCGCCAATGTGAGCCGGCTCGAAAGTCTGAGCAAGGGGCGCGCTAAGCCGCTCCGTCACCTTGTCGGGGCAATTGGGCGCCTGCATAAGCTGCGGCATGTCCTCGCTTGCGCCCCCCCGGCCAGCTTGGGCTGGACGTCGGCCAGGCGGCAAGCGGTGGCGATTTTCACATGAGAGGGCGTAGGCATGAATGTCGTCAATGAAGTGTATCCGAGCGATCCCGCGCAGCTCACGGCGTTGATGGAGAAGGGCCCCGACGGCCCGATCTTCATGGTCAATCTGCTCAAGTTCAAGGAGCACGCCGAATACGACGATGGGCGCGCAACCACGTTGAGCGGACGCGAAGCATACATGATCTACGGGCGCGCGGTGAGCGAGCTGCTGCCCAAGTTCGGTGGCCGCGTGGTATTCGTTGGCGACGTCACCTTCCTCTCGCTTGGGCGCGTCGACGAGCTATGGGATGAGATCGCGATCGGGATGTATCCCGATCGCGCGTCGATGGTGCGGATGTCGCTCTCTGAGGCGTGGCGCGCGATCGCCGTGCATCGCAGTGCCGGCTTGAAGGGTCAGCTCAACATCGAAACGGTGGCGCCGAAGGGCGAAGAGGGTGCGGCGTGGTTTGCGGCGATACTTGGCGCGCGCTGATCTCAAGTGTAGCGCTTGCTGGTGCGCTGTTCGAGCGTGTCTGGCGCCTGGACGGGCGCTCCAGCATAGCCGGTGAGGCGGTCAGCGACGAATGGATTGGTCTGACGCTCGCGCCCGAATGTTGATGTCGGCCCGTGCCCGGGAATGAAGGCGACATCCTCGCCGAGCGGCCAAAGTTTCGATGTGATCGACTGGATCAGCTGGCCATGATCGCCGCGCGGAAAATCCGTGCGCCCGATCGAGCCGGCGAACAAGACGTCGCCGACGAACGCTATCTTGAGAGCGGCGTTGTGGATGACGACGTGGCCCGGCGTGTGGCCCGGCGTGTGCGAAACATCGAATCGCACACCTTCGAAGTCGAGCGCTTCGCCGTCCTCGAAATAGCGATCGGGTGTGACGTTGCGCAGGCCGGCAACGCCGTAACGGCGGGCGTTGTCCTCGATCTGGTCGAGCCAGAACTGATCGTCCGCGTGCGGGCCTTCGACGGCGACGCCAGTGCGTTCGCGCAGCTCAGCCGCGGCGCCGGCGTGGTCGAGATGGCCATGAGTGAGCCAGATGCGCGTCAAGGTGAGCCCGAAATGATCGAGCGCTGCGAGCAATTGGTCGGCGTCGCCGCCGGGATCGACAAGAGCGGCGCGCTTGGTCGCTTCATTCCAGAGCAGCGAACAATTCTGCTGCAGCGGCGTCACCGGAATCACGCGGATTTGCAGCTTCGGCTCAGAGTCGGGCTCGTTCATCTTTCAACCTGGCGTAAGAAAAAGCGGGGCCCCGTGCGCCGGAGCCCCGCTGTATTTGAAAGCTTCAGGACAAGCCGGGCATCAGTCCCAGCGTCCGGGACGACGACGCGTACGTTCAGATCCGCGCGCACTGCGCTCGGCGTCGCGAGCTGCATCGGCGTCGCGCGCGTTGGCGTCGTAGCCGACAGGCAACGCATCGAGCGCCTGGATGGTGACGGTCGTGGTGTAGCTGTGCACGGCCGCTGCCGAGCCCGCGGGCGCGTCGGCGCGGTGCCGCGCGGCAATTACGTACTCGCCGGAAGCGGGGAAGGTGAAAGTGGCCCGGCCATTCGAGTCGGTCACAACGTAGGTTTGCAGGTTCGTGTCCGGATCGCCATCCGCGTAGAGCACGATGGCGCTGTTGGCCAGCGGAGCGCCATCAAACAGCAATTCGACTTCAAATCCGTTCGCGGCGAGAATCTGGTTTGGGTGCGTGATCGGGCGCACCGCGAGGCGCCCGATCGGCCGATCTACGACATCGCGCGTTGCTTGACCGCGTGTGACGTACACGTCAGCAAGGGTCACCGCTTGCAGCGTCGAAGTCGGCGCGCCTTCCGGCGGCGCTTCCCCCGCGCGCAGCGATCGCCACTGGCCGTCGATATAGGCGACCGTGGTGACTTGCCCCAGCTGCTCGCCGGTAGAGATGCGGTATGTGCCGCCCGCCGGTAGTGAGGCCGTGACAATGGTCTCGCTCGCTGCAACCGCGACTTGGTCGAGCGTGACTTGGCCGCCGTCGGGATTGAGCGCCGTGAAGGAAGCGGGCAGCGCGATTTGCGGCGTGAAGAATTCGCTCGCGTACGATCCCTCGACGCGTACGTCGCGATCTTCTGGCCAGTAGGAATCCGGCTTCAGGTAGGACGTGTACGCCGCCGCGGGGACCGCGGAGAGGGCGAACAGAGCCGCCGCCAGGAGCTGTCGCTTCATTGTAGTGCTTCTCGCCTATTAGGTGCGGTCCAAATGGATCGCCTGATCCGAGGGCTACTGATCACGCGGGGCGGCGCGTTGCAAGCGCGTAACGCTGAAGTGAAGGTTCAGCGTGGGCGCCCGTCCAGCAATGCGAGCAATCCGAGCAGGCTCTTCACGGTAAACCAGAGCATCACCAGAAAGGCGAGCAGGCCCACCAGCCATAGGATCGGAAAGCCGATCAGCGCCACCGTCAGCACGGTTCCGAGGAAACCCAACACCGCGAGGCCCACCGCCCACCAAAACGCGATAAACCACACGCGAATCTGGTCGGCGAGGTGGCTGCGTGCGAGCGGACCAGCGCCGTCTCGCGCAACGAACGCCACAATCGCGCCCAAAAGCGCGAACAGCGCAAAACTCGGTATTGATAGCAGGTAGAGGACGTAGACGAGGAAGGCGGAGGCTCGTCCGGCCTCTGGCGCGGAGACGGGTGTCGTGTTCATGACCAATGCCCTGGGACCTTGCTGCTGCTATTGATCGCGCACTTTTGATCGCAACGCCAAGGGGTGCTTGGTCTCGACGAGAGTCCTGAGCCGCCCTTGCGCAACGTGCGTATAGATTTGCGTCGTCGCGATGTCAGCGTGGCCAAGCAGCGTCTGCACCGTGCGCAAGTCGG
>CAYRHK010000129.1:0-6769 GCA_964423825.1 uncultured Terricaulis sp.
TTTCATCGGCCGCAACCGTCGTGCTGCGGGGGTTCGCCGGGCGTGGGGAGCTCTGAGCGCGCCACGCCCCCGGCATGGACTCGATGTGCGCCAAATGCGATGCGCTCCCCGAGCCAGCGCCGCAGGAGGATAGCCGTGAAAACAGCGCAGCGTCTGTTGGAGTACGCGCACGCTCGCGGGGTACGCGCCTGTTTTGCCAACCCTGGCACCTCCGAGATGCACCTCGTCGCCGCGCTTGACGCTGTGCCCGGCATTCGACCCGTCCTCGCGCTTTTCGAGGGTGTTGCGACCGGGGCGGCGGACGGCTTCGGCCGCATGGCCCAAATCCCCGCGCTCACGCTCCTGCACTTGGGACCAGGCCTCGGCAACGGGCTCGCAAACCTCCATAACGCGCGGCGGGCGCATACGCCCATTGTCTCACTCATAGGCGAGCACGCCACCTACCATCTCGGCAACGATCCGCCGTTGGCGAGTGACATCGCCTCCATTGCAGGTCCCGTCTCCAAGTGGCTCCACAAGGTGGAGCGTCCAGAGGACTTGCTCGCCGCGGGGGCTGATGCGATCGAGGCGGCGATCCGGCTCGGCCCCGCCGCACTCGTATTGCCCGCCGACGTCGCGTGGTCGGACGTCGAGCCGCGCCCACCATCCATCGCCGCGACCCCGGTCGCGGCCACAAGCTGGTCGGAAACGGTTGATCAGGCGGCGCGAGCACTGGGTGCGGGCGCGGTGTTGTTCCTGGGCGGGCGGCGTCTCTCGGCACGGGCGGGATTGGCTGCGCAAGCCATCGCGAAAAAAACCGGCGCCGCTGTGCTCGTGGAAACGTTCCCGGCGCGCATCGCGCGCGGCGCGGGAGCGGCTGCGCTGACGCGACTGCCCTACCTCTCGGAGATGGCCGCGAGCGCACTCGCCAACGTCTCGACGATTGTACTCGCGGGCGCTTCGCCGCCGGTGGCGTTCTTTGCCCTGCCCGGGCGCCCGACGCAGCTTGCTCCCGCCTCCGCACAAATCGTGCCGTTCGCCGCGCCGGTGGACGATTTGGAGGCCGCGCTAGAGGCGCTTTCTCAAGCCGTTGGCGCTCGAATCGAGGCGGCGGCCGCAAGCGCCCACGCTGCGGCGCCCGACACGGACGACGCCGTTGACCCAATGGCGCTCGCGCGGGCGCTTGCGGCCACGCTTCCGGAAGACGCAATCGTCTCGGATGAATCCAATACGCTTGGACTGTTTGCGTTCGACGCCTGTGCAAGCGCGCCGCCGCATGATTGGCTGACCTTGACAGGGGGCTCAATTGGCCAGGGCTTGCCCGTCGCCACCGGCGCGGCTGTCGCTTGCCCCGAACGGCGCGTGATCGCGCTGCAAGCCGATGGCAGCGCACTCTACACGATCCAAGCGCTCTGGACCCAAGCGCGCGAAGGCCTCAATGTCACCAACGTCATCTTGAACAACGGCGCTTACGCCATTCTCAAGCTCGAAATGATGCGCGCCGGCATCAACGCGCAGACACAAGCCGCCGCGGACCTTTTCGACCTTCGTCGTCCCGACATCGACTTCGTACAGATTGCCTCCGGTTTTGGCGTGCCAGCACAACGCGTCGCCACACAGAGGGAACTGGTCGCCGCGCTGCGCCGCAGCTTCGCCGAGCCAGGGCCCTCGTTGATCGAAGTCGGGTTTGCCTGACATCGGACCTCTCAGACCGCCGCCCGCATCCCTCCCTGTGAGTGAATGCAGGCGGCCTTAAGTCTCCTGCCTCAGAATTCCGGCAATCCCAATGCTTTCCAAGCGAGATCGCGTAGGGCCGCAGTTCGCGTTTGAATGGCATTGGGCGTCCAGCGCTCGGCCTGGGCAATATCGCGCGACATGTGCAATTCGCGTCCAGCGTTTCTCAGGACAATCCGCTTGTCGCGATACGTTCTGTTACCGGCCATAGTTTGGTTTTCTCGCTTCGGCAGCAGGCACAGGTTGCCGGTCTGTCTTGCAAGCCGCTCGCGCTCCGCGCGTATGGGGAAGTCGTTCGTCCACAGCGCATCGGGTCGCAGCGGCAATATGTGCTCGACGGTCAGATCCGGCTGCATCGGGGACACGGGCAATTCGTTGCCCCAATGCAGGGTCTCGAGCCAGCGGACGGTTGCGTGCAGAACGTCCTTGTCGTCCTCGTCAATCGGTCCGGTCAGAAACTCTTCGATTTTTCGGCGAGCCGATTCATTGAACGTAAGCGCGCCCCTTGCTGAAAATGGGTCTCGCTGACCCAAGGCGCGCGCGAAGATCTTGGCGCGATCGTTGCTCGAATAGTCGGCGAACAGAATGGCGAAACTCGCGCCTTCCAGCTTGCGAACAACCGTCTCCCAGTCGCCGGGCGCAGTTGTCAGCTTGAGATGCATGGCCGCAGCCTTCCACTCTTGCCAGGGCAACAATGAAAGGCGACGCAAATGCAGATTTGCCCCGCGCGCGGCCACGTGCGTCTCATGCTCGATGATGGCTCTGTAGGCGCGCGCATACCTGGAAAGTTGGTCGCTGACCCAATCTCCAAGCCTTTCACCGTGGGTCGACTTCAGGTGAGTCAGCAGATCAGCGAATTTCGTGGGGCCCTGCCATTGGCGCCGTTCGCAAAAGTCCACGGCAGTCAGGAAGCGCTCGAACTCTCGAACTCCGAACTCTCGCTGCAGCTCGAGCCAGACAGCGCCTACTCTGTTTTGCTCGTCGGAATTGCCCGTGGCCTCCCCCACGGCGTCCACAATTTGGCTCTTTAGGGCGTCCGCCTGATCGAGGCGTAATCCTCTGAAATTCGTGGTTTCAAACGCGAGATTGGCGAGCCGCTCGTCCTGCACCCTGACGCTCACCACAAACACATGTTCAAGCAGGAATCGGGCGAACGCGTCGACGCGGCGCATGCTCCATCTATCGATCTCTTGTCGAAATACCGCCGCCGCCGTGCGCAAGCGCAATCCCGCATCGGACACGCCGTCCTTGTCTTCGTCTTTCCAAAAAGTCCGCGTCGCGTCCGGGCGTTGGATATCGAAGCTCAGGGTATGGTCGCGCAAGTCCAATCCAAGGCGTCCATTTCCGTCCGCGTCACGTATGCACGCGTCTAGATTTCGCCTGATCTCCGCGGACGTAGTTCGGTCTCGCAGCACCGCCAACAGCGCCGTGCACGATGTTATGCGCTGCTGTCCGTCGAAAATCGCGAAGTTTCCTGGTGCGCATTCCATCAGCACCATGGAACCCAGATAGTAATCCGGGAGCCTTCGGGGGGGGTGAGGCGCGTCAACGAAATCGTCGTCCGCCAGCGTTTCAATGGGATCCAGTCCGGCCTCGACGAACGCGCGCAGGAAATCGTCCATAAGCGCGCGGCACTCACGCTTTTCCCATCTGAAGTCGCGCTGCACCGCAGCCGGCGTGAAGCGGCCCAACAAGAGCAAATGCCCCAACGGCTTCGCCTCGGAACTGATCACGCTCAATGGTCGATCCCCCACTTGGAGTGGCGTTGAAGTGCTAGGTTCCATGCTGAAGAAGTCTTCCTTTCGCTGGCCAGTCGGACGCGCAGACACAAAAATTGAAAACGCCGACCTATGGGTTGTCGCTGGACGTCGTCGCGCTGTGGCGTCGGGCGCGCCGGCTGCACTGCGCCAATCGACGCCAGCGCCCTCGCTCGTGCTGAATTGCGCGCGCAGTGAGCGGGTCAGTTCAGCATCCAGCGCTATCGGATCGCGCCGAAGATCGGCCAACAACGCATCCAGAGTTTCGTCAGGCGCATCGAGAATCCAAGTCTCGATCGCATCGTCGAGCAATTCGTCGCGATAAATCAGTTCGGTCATGGCTTCTCGCCCCGATTTTTGTCTTCGAGCAGCTCCCGGCGGCGCCTCATCAGGCGCCGATAGGCATTGTCGTATCGTGTGTGGGTCCAATCATCTTCAGCGATGACCTCGGCCTTCGATTGCCTGGTCAGTGCTGCGAGCATGAGGATCTGACAGTCCTCGTCGTCCGCCACGCACGCCCAAAGCTGGCGAAAGTAGTCGTGGCGGGTGACTTCCTCTTCCGGGGAGTCTTGGCGCGCCGACAACCAGCCAACAGCCGCCTTGGCCCCGGCCTCCTCACCGGAAAACTCTTCAGCTTTGCGCCCTCGGGACTGCCTTAGCTGCGCCTCGACCAGGCTCTTGATGACGCCCGCCAGGAATTTGAGGATGGGAAGATCGCGCGGGCAGCTCTTGCGCTGCCCCCCGAGCACGCGCGCTACGGCTTCGTTGACCAGCGCGTTGGGCTCGGCGTCAAACTGGCCGTCGCCGCCCATTTTTCCCGCTCGCAAGGCGGCGACAACCAACAGCTTCTTTCGATTGCTCGGGTCGGCGACAGTGGCGAGCACCTGGGCCCGCAATTCCTCTTGGGTGAGGTAATCTTTCTCGAAGCGGCGCGGTCCGGCGTCCTCGGGCATTCGCGTCTTCCCCTCATTCTTGTTGTGGGCCCACTGCTGCTTTGACTGGCTCGATATCTGGCTCCTCCGGCGGTGGTTCGTGCACTAGGGCGCGCGAAGCGCCGAGGCACGGATGTTGAAGATTAAAAAAATTGGAGCGGCGGCGCCGCGCTTCAACTGGCGCGACAAAATTACTTCGGCTGCTGCGTACAATATAACATGACGCCGATTTCATTGCATCGGCACGAACTTGTCTGCAGCGCCTCATCCGGCGCCTAGGTTTTCGAGCGCCCTGCTACTCGATGCGTATCGAATGGCGCTTCGCCATTTGCCCTGCGCGCTCACTTGGAGTTCGCGATGCCCGGCTGTCAATCCCCTATTGTACCAGAAAGCCTTCGTTCGCTCACGCCAGCGTTGGATGTGCATTTCTCGCACCATGCTTTGCTTCAAGCGCAACGGCGCGGCGTGCGCGCGCAAACGCTGCGCTTGGTGCTTGAGCATCACGATCGGTCTCGCAAGGTTCCCGGGCTCTGCCGCGCGCTCTGGATCAGCCCGCGCCGCCGCAAGGCGCTTGTGCAGAGCGGGATGGCCGCAAGAGAGGTCGAGCGCGCCTCGGGCGTCCGCTTGATCATCCATATCCACGATGACGTCGTGTTCACGGTGGAACACACAACCGCCCGCCGGCGTTGGATCTAGCACCGTCGAACACTCGGACCCCAAAAGGACAACGATGCCAGCCAACGTCATTCCACTTCTCTCCCCCGCGAGCCCGCGCACCCCAGGGCGCGGCGACATCGTCGCCATCAGCGAAGCGCGCGCCAAGCTCGTGGCAGCGGGCGTGGCTGCACAGTCGGTATTCGAGCCCTCCCGCCTGATCAGCTTCGTGGCCCAACTGGGAAGCGACGAACGCGTTGACCTCGAACTGGTTCCCACCGAGCGGCATTGCCGCCTGGAGGTCGCCGCCATCTCACCGCGATCGCAGGAGCGCGCAGATGCGATCCTGCGGCGGCTGGGGATGTTGGCGGCGCAAAAGACGAGTTTTCGCGCCGCCAGCGCGCCGCGGAGGCCCCATGCTCACACCATCCCGCTGTTGCCCGTGCCGTTGCCAGCGCTCGCCGCGGCGACCCCCTCCGATCTTCTGTTGTCGGGCGCATGCACTGCCGTCGCCGATCTTAGGCTCGCGCTGCGGGCCTGCGAAAGCATCGGCGTGGCGCGGCTTCGCATATCCCTCAGTGCGCTGCGGCTGAGCGAAAGCGAGCAAGAGCGGATTGAGCTCGCGCGTTTCCGACTCGGGGCTAAGCCGGATATCGCGATGAATCGCCGCGACGTTGTCGCCCTCCTCTCGCTATGGCGCCAGGCAAGCCGGGGCGTGGCGATTGCAGTCAATGTGGAGTCGGAAGCGCCGCTCGGCTCACTTGACCTCGACACGCTATCATTGCTGATTTTTGGCGCCGCACGCGGGACGTCTGCAAAAGAGGAACTGGACTTGCGTCTCGCCTACCCGGCGGGAACGGGGCCGGCATGGCGCTTCTGCCCGGCGCCCATCGATCTCCAGCGGCCACAGCAGGACGAGCACGTGGTTACCGCAGCCGGTAGCGGCGCGCTCACCCTTGGCCGGGACGCCGCTGACGACCCCGTGCGCATCTCGGCCAAAGACCGCATGCGACATACCTATGTGGTTGGCGGTACCGGCGTGGGAAAGAGCACGCTGCTTCACAATCTCATCGCCGAGGACATCGCCAATGGCGAAGGCGTCATGCTGGTCGACCCACACGGCGATCTCGCCGAAGCCGTCGCTGCGACCACGCCTGCTTGCCGGCGAAACGACATCATCTGGATGGACGTAGGCGACGCCGAATGTGCGTACGGCGTCAATCTCTTCGCCACCGCGGGGATTGACCCGGAGGTCGAGCGCAATCGCGTGGCCAATCAATTGGTGTCGTTCTTTCGCCAGATGTACGCCGACGTGCCCGAGGCCATGGGGCCGGCGTTCGAGTTGTACTTCCGCAATGCGATTTTCCTGCTGATGTTGGCCGAGAAAGCCGAGCATCGCTCGCTTTGCCGTTTCGAAGACGTGTTTGCCGACACCGTTTTTCGCACAGCGCTCGTGCGCTCATGCTCCGACCCCAAGGTGCGTCAGTTCTGGAGCGACATCTCCGATCGAACCACCGGCGACTCGCGTCTGGAAAACATTGCGCCCTACATCATCAACAAGATGAACCAGCTCACTGGCAGCCCGCTTGCGCGCCGCATGCTCGGCGGCGTCAAACCCGACCTCGACCTCGCGCGGGCGATGGACGAGGGCAAGATCGTATTGGTCCGCCTCGCCAAGGGCGTCATCGGCGACTATGACAGCCGCTTTCTCGG
>CAYRHK010000130.1:0-6741 GCA_964423825.1 uncultured Terricaulis sp.
CAAGACGCGCAAAAGGCGCACCTACAGAAATTCATCGATCGCTTCCGCGCCAAGGCCTCGAAGGCGCGCCAGGCGCAAAGTCGCATCAAACAGCTCGAAAAGATGCAGGACATCGCCGTGCCGCTCGAAGAGCGCACCATCCCGTTTCATTTTGAGGACCCCGCCGAGTTGGCGTCCCCGCTGGTAGTGCTGGACGAATGCGACCTTGGCTATATCGAGGGCAAGCCGGTGCTGAAGAAAGTATCGCTGCGCCTCGATCACGACGACCGTATCGTCGTCATTGGCCCGAACGGGCAGGGTAAAACTACGTTGGTGAAATCCATCGCCGCGCGCCTGCCGCTGCTGTCCGGCAAGCGCGTAGCCTCCAGCAAAGCCGTGATGGGCTATTTCAGTCAGGACCAGCTCGATGAATTGCGCGAGGGAGAGACCGTGTACGAGCACGTGCGCGATCTCGAACCCGACTGGGCGCCGCCGAAAATCCGCTCACTCGCTGCGCGCATGGGCTTCGGCGTCGAGAAGATCGACACCAAAGTGCAGAACTTGAGCGGCGGCGAGAAAGTCCGGTTGCTGCTTGGTTTGATGGCTCACGCCAAGCCGCACGTGCTTATCCTGGACGAGCCTACCTCACACTTGGATATCGACAGCCGCGAGGCGCTCATTCACGCCATCAATGAGTACGAAGGCGCGGTGCTGCTCATCACTCACGACATCTATCTCGCCGAAGCGTGCGCCGATCGGCTCTGGCTCGTCTATCACGGCCGCGCGCGTCAGTACGACGGCGATCTGGAAGATTATCGCAAGCTCGTCGCCGCCGCCGATAGGCCCGTCGATCTCCACTTGAAATCAAGCGCGCCCGAGCCATTGTTGGAAGCCGCCAATGCAGCGCCGAAACCGAAAAGCTCGAAATACACGCTTCAGCGTCGCCTCGAAGCCGCCGAGACCGAAATCGAACAGGCGCAAGCCGCGCTCGCCCGCATCGATGCCGCGCTTGCCGATCCCGAACTCTTCAACCGCGATCGCGCGCGCGGCGAGTCGCTTCTGAAAGAACGCGCCCACGCCGCCATCGCGCTTGCTCGCGCCGAAGCGGCGTGGCTGGAGGCGAGCGAGGCGGTGGAGGGGTAGTAGAACGCCGGCATTGATCCTCCCGCGCCGTCCGCCCGTACAAGCTCACTGATCGGGGAGGTGACGATGAGGTCATTGGTATTGGCGACCGCGGTGGCGGTGCTAGGCGGCGTCTTCTGTGCCGAGCAAGCGCTCGCCGAGACGCAACCCACTTCAGGGCTAAGCGGAGCTTGGGTCGTTGATCTTTCGACCGATCCGGCAACGCCCTACACGCAACCGATGCAGCTTGAGCTTCGCGCCGACGGCGCGGTGGTCGGCTCCTTCTATCAAAGCGAAATTGAAGCTGGGCGCTGGAAAACCGACAGGGGCCGCACCTGCGTCAGCTTCAGGACAACGGATGGCATGGGGCCTTACCACACCGCGGCGTGCCTGGTCGGCGATCGTGTCGAGGGTCAGACCTGGGCCGAACACCGGAATTTCCTGTTTAACTGGAACGCGACACGTCAACCCTGACGTGATGGCCGCCACGGCACGAAAGCACTCGTGCGCGCCTTGTACGCGTCATACTCGGGCTTCGTGCGCTTCAGATGCGGTTCTGTCGTCGGCACCCCAGAGACGCGCGTCAGCAAGAACGTCAGCAGCAGCGGCCCCGGCAGAGCCCACAAGGCGTGCCCGGCGTCGGCGGCGATCGCGTACATCCCCCACCACGCGCACATGTCGCCAAAATAGTTGGGATGTCGCGAATAGCGCCATAAGCCCCGATCCATGACCTTGCCGGCGTTGCCGGGATTGGCTTTGAAGCGCGTCAGCTGCCAATCGGCGATCGCTTCGTACACAATGCCGAAAGCGGAAAGCGTCAGGCCGCACCATGCCAGCCAGCCGAACGTCTCGCGCACAGTGAGCTGCCCTAGCATCGCCGGCAGCGCGACCACGAACTGCAGCAACATCTGCGGCCCGAACACCCAAAGCGCCGAGAACGCGGCGAAGCTCAGCCCATGTTTGTCGCGCGCCGCGGCCTCAAGCCCCGCGTAGCGCCGATCCTTGCCGTGATCGCGCCAGCGCCGCAGCAAGTACAACCCGAGCCGCAGTCCCCACGCCGTAGCCAGCACTACTAGCGCCAAAGCGTGCGGCACAGGGGAGGGCGCTTGAAGAATCGTGGCCCACGTCAACGCAACTATTCCAAGGGCCCACCATCCATCGATGAAACTCGGATCCCTGATCCGCGTGCTCACGTACCAAAGTCCTGCGAACAGCGCTGCTGACAGGGAAAAATTAACCACTAGGACCGGCGACATGCCCCCGTGCACTCCCCTCACAATGCTTCGCTAACGAGTTTTCCCCGCAGCGCGAACAGCTCGGCAAGGATAGCGCGCTAGACTCCTCAGGGAAACTCGCGCGTGCAATCCATGAACGTCATCTTCAACTGGTACAATGAAAATCCCGCTCGCCGGGTTTGGCTCGGGGTAGGCGGCCCGGTTATTGGGCTCGTCCTGATCACCATGGTGCTCGCCGTCGCGTTGCTCTGGAGCTTCGCCAGCCAACAGGACCGCGAGTTCGCCCGTGCCTCGCGCCAGCTGGTCGAGAATGCTGTCGAGGCGAGGCGAGCCGCGCTGGCCGACTTGACTATAGACTACGCCAACTGGGACGCCGCAGTCGCGGCGACCTCCGGCTCGCTAAACCGCGACTGGCTTGATGAGAACTACTACTCGTCCGTTCTCGACGCCATTGTGGTGTTCCGCTCCGGCGAACTGCGCTATAGTTGGATTGGGGAATCCCTTGAGAGTCAAAGCCATCTCTTAGTTGAGACTGTCCTCCACTCGGCAATCGACACGCCTGATTTGGCTGGCCTCGCCGCGGCCCCGGACATCGCGGATAGTGTCGTCGGTACAGTGACGCTTTTCGACGGTCGCCTGGCCATGATCGCGGTGGCGCCAATCACTCGCGAAGACGAAGCTCGTCGCTTGACAAGCGCGAGCAGTGGGCGTCCGCTCGATTTCATCGCGACCTTGCAGGTCCTGGATCGCGACGATTTGGAAACCATGGGCGCCAACCTGGGTTTGAATCACCTCCAAATTGTCCCCGCTGACGCAAGCCCCCGTCGAAGTGAGGTGGCGACGCCAATCGCCGATTCCAGCCGGGAGGTGGTTGCTCTCCTTGCTTGGCGCGATGAACAACCGGGGACCGCCGGTTTTGCGCGTCTTGTGGGGATTGTTGTGGTCACACTGCTCCTTATGGGCGCAATAGCCATGCTTATCGCGAGGCGGTTGGTATCCTGGCAACTCGCGCTTGCGGCGCGAGAGCAGGCGGCCAACGAATCTGCGCGGTTGAAAACCGAATTCATCGCGACAATGAGTCATGAACTGCGCACGCCGCTCAACGGCATCGTGGGTTACGCTGAGATAATCGAAGAAGATGCCGAGGCGGCGGGTGCATCGGGCGCATCGATTAGGCAAGATGCGCAGCGCATCCTGAAGGCTGCTCGCCACTTGAGCAAAATGATCGGCGACATTCTGGAACAGTCGCGCCTTGATGCAGGCAAGATGGCATTCGACCCCGAGGTGTTGAACGTTGCTCGAGCGCTATCTGAAGTACGCGAGTTGATCGAGCCAGCAGCGCGCGAAAACCACGTGCGTGTCATCTTGGCCCTTGGATCTCAAGCAACCGAGGCATTTGGCGACCCCGTTCGAGTGCGGCAGTGTCTGTTGAATCTGGCCAGCAACGCCGTCAAGTTCACCCGCCACGGCAGCGTCGCCTTTCATGCTCATATACGGGAGTGGGCCGGTCAGACGATGGTGGCGATCGATGTTTCGGACACAGGAATCGGCATCGCGCCGGATGAGTTGGAGCGGCTATTTTATCCCTTCTCGCAAGCCAATGCCGAGATCGCCTTGCGCTACGGCGGCGCCGGACTGGGTCTGTCCATCTCCAGGAAACTCGCGCGCGCCATGGGCGGTGATATCATCGCCACGTCCGAACTCGGCAGGGGATCGGTGTTCACCCTGCTACTGCCGCTTCCTGCGTCCGCTGGGCTTCGTGCGGCTTAGCGCTAGTCAATTTCCCTAAGAGCTGTCCGCACCGTGTCTACGATCTGATCGATCTGGCTCTTCTCGATGATGAGAGGCGGCGAAAATGCGATGATGTCGCCAGTCACGCGGATCAGCACGCCCTTGTCGAAGCAGACGCGGAACGCCTCCAGCGCACGCTGTGTCGCTGCGCCGGGCCGCGGCTCCAACTCAATGCCGCCGATGAGTCCCAAATTGCGGATGTCGATCACGTGGCGCGCGTCGCGCAAGCTGTGCATCGCATCTTCCCAATAGGGCGCAAGCTCGCTCGTACGCGCGAACAAGCTTTCGTCGCGATAGACGTCGAGTGTCGCCAGGCCCGCTGCGCAGGCCAGCGGATGCCCGCTCGTCGTGTAGCCATGAAACAGCTCGATCGGCACATCGCTGTTTGCCAGGATCGTCTCGTAGATCTCGCGCGAGGCCGCCACCCCGCCCATTGGCACCGTCGCATTGGTGATCGCCTTCGCCATCGTGAGGATATCAGGCTTCACGTCAAAATATTGCGACGCGAACGGTGCGCCAAGCCGCCCGAAACCAGTGATCACTTCGTCGAAGATCAACAGAATGTCGTGCTTGGTGCACAATTCGCGCAGCCGCTTCAGATAGCCTTTCGGCGGCATGATCACGCCGGTGGAGCCGGCGACCGGCTCCACGATCACCGCCGCGATCGTGCTGGCATCGTGCAGCGCCACGATCCGCTCCAGCGCGTCGGCGAATTCAATGCCGTGCGGCGGCTCACCCCGCGAGAACGCATTGCGCGCGACGTCCAGCGTATGCGGCAAGTGATCGACGCCCGCGACACCGGGCCCGAAAGTCATCCGGTTACGCACGATGCCCCCAACAGAGATGCCCCCAAAGTTGGTTCCGTGATAGCCGCGCTCACGCCCGATCAGCCGGAACTTGCCCGGCTTGCCGCGCGCCTTCTGGTAAGCAAGCGCGATCTTCAGCGCGGTGTCCGCAGACTCCGAGCCGCTATTGGTGAAGAACACGCGGTCCATTCCAGCGGGCAGAATCTCGCCAAGACGGTTGGCGAACTCGAACGCCATCGGATGCCCGAGATTGAAATTGGTTGCGTAATCAAGCTCGGCGGCGGCGCGCTGGATCGCCTGCACGATGCGCGGGCGACCGTGCCCGGCGGCCGAACACCACAGACCCGCCGTGCCGTCGAGTACAGCGCGTCCGTCCGGCGTGTAGTAATGCATGCCTTCCGCCCGCACGATCATGCGGGGATCGGCCTTGAACGCCCGATTGGGCGTGAACGGCATCCAGAAAGCGTCGAGCGAGTTGGGCGTTGGCATAGCCGGTATTGTGCGCCCGCATCACCCGCCGCCGCAAGACGGCTTTAACCCTCCGCACCCCGAATGATCGCCCCCATCTCATCGAGAAGCTTCAGCCGCTTCTTCTCCAACTCATGCCGCGTTGCGTCATCGGAGGGCGTTACGCCGGACTGCATGTTCTGGATTTGCGTCCAGAGATCATGGTTCAGCGTCATCAAATGCCTGAAGTGAGCGTCGCTGGTCTTGAGCCTGTGGATAGTCTCGCCGTGGCCGGAAAACTCCTCGGCCAGCGCGCGATCCAGATGTTCGGTGCTCGTCATGTCATCCCCTATAAGATCACGCTAGCGCCAGCCGGAGGAGGGCGCTTTGATCCGCAACAACGCCGCAACCGGGCCGCCTTTCCAAGCGTATCAACACCCATGCGAACCCAGGTTTCCGCCCTCCTCGCCGCCCTCGCCGCGCTTTTTCTTCTGGTCACGCCGGCCGCCGCCGATGACGCCGCTTACGATGCCTTGCTCGCGCGCTACGTCTCGGCGAGCGCCGATGGCGTCAACCGCGTCGACTATGCGCGCTGGGTGGCCAACCGAGCCGACCGCGCCGCCCTCGACGCCTACGTCGCCGCCCTAGAAAACGAACGCCCCTCGACGTTCGCCCGCGATCGCGCCTTTGCTTATTGGGTCAATCTCTACAACGCCGTGACGCTTCAGGTCGTGCTTGAACGCTACCCGGTGCGTTCCATCCGCGATATCCGAAGCGAGGGCACGGGCCTCGATCCGCGTGGGCTTATCGGCCCTTGGCGCACCAAACGCGTCACCGTCGAAGGTCGTCGCCTCTCTCTGGATGACACCGAGAACTCTGTTCTACGCCCGACCTTTAACGATCCGCGCGTGCACTATGCCATAAACTGCGCGTCCATCGGCTGCCCCAACCTCATGGCGCGCGCCTGGCGCGCGGAAACCTTGAACGCCGATCTCGACGCCGCCGCTAGCGCCTACATCAACCATCCCCGCGGCGTCAGCGTGTCCGGCAACGGCGAGGTGCGCGTCTCGAGCATCTATCGCTGGTTCCGCGAGGATTTTGGCGGCTCGGACGCCAATGTTATGGCGCACTTGCGACGCTATGCGTCGCCGGAACTCGCCGCGCGGCTGCAAGACGCTGACCGCATAGCCGGCCATTCCTACGACTGGGCGCTGAACGGGCGCTAATCGACTTCGACCTCCCGCCACCCATAGCGCGCAAACAGCGGCGCCTGATCCGCATAGTGCGCACTCTCTGGCCGCTCGCTGGCGCCCCATTGCGAGATGACGCGCGTGCGCAAGCTGCCGTCGGGCGCCCAGTCC
>CAYRHK010000131.1:0-6734 GCA_964423825.1 uncultured Terricaulis sp.
CGCGTGCGCCGCCGCCGCGTCTGCGCCCCGGGCGGCCAGCGGGGGACGCCCTCTCCCACCACTGGGGCCGCGACGCTGGCGACGACGCCGGCACCACCCCTCTTTCCATCGTCGACGCCTACGGCAACGCAGTAGCGCTCACCGCCACCATCGAGAGCGCGTTTGGTTCCCAGCGCATGGTGCACGGCTTTCTGCTGAACAACCAACTCACCGACTTTTCGTTCATGCCGACTCTGAATGGCCGCCCGCTCGCCAACGCGGTGGAGCCGCGAAAGCGCCCGCGCTCGTCGATGTCGCCCCTCATCGTCACAGATGCAGACGGAGAGCTTGTGCTGCTCAATGGCTCCGCTGGCGGCTCCTCGATCATCGGCTATGTCGCGCGCACCACGATCGCCATGCTCGACTGGAGTCAGACACCCGAACAGGCGCTAGCACACGCAAATCTGGTCGCGCGTTTCGAACCGCTGACAGCCGATAGCGCGCGCATGCCCCCCGGCCTCGCCGATGCGCTCTCGGCGCGCGGCTGGCAAATACGCGAGTTCGGCGCACTAGAAGTGAGTGGCCTGCATGCAATTCTCGTTACGCCAAATGGCTTGCAAGGCGGCGCCGACCCGAGACGCGAGGGCGTAGTGGGCCGTGTCGCGACGCACTGAGCATCAGGCCGCCGGCAACGTGATGCGGAAGGTCGTGCCTTCCGCGCCGGTGCGCGTGAGTTCCAGCTCGCCGCCCATGGCGCGGGTGAGTTCGCGAGCGATCGCAAGCCCCAAGCCGGTGCCGCCAGCCTCCGGCGCCGCCGACACGAACGGCTCGAACAGTCGCGCGCGCAGGATTTCACGCACGCCTGGCCCATGATCGATCACATCGATCTCGCAGCGCCCTTCAATGCGAATGGCGCGGATCATCAACTCTTTGTCGCGTCGCGTATGCGCCTTCATCGCTTGCCCGGCGTTACGTACAAGATTGCTGAGCACGCGGTGCAGGTGATCGGGATCGGCGCGGCAGGCCAAGCCCGCCTCAATATCGGTGCGCAACTCGGTTTCGGAAAAGCCGATCAACGCCTCCGCCGCCGCTTCTTCAACAGCCTCGGCCACGCTGACGCGCTGCAGCACCGGCGGCGCCTCATCGGCGCGGCCGTATTTCAGGGTTGAAGCCGCCAGGCCTGCGGCGCGGTCGATGGTCCGCTCGAGCCGCGGCGCCAATTGACGCACAGCGGGATCCTCCGACTGCGCCAAGCGGTCGGCCACCAGCTGCGCGGTCGACAACATGTTACGCAAGTCGTGGCCAATGCGCGCCACCGCCGCCCCGAGCGCCGCCAGCCTTTCGTTCTGGCGCAGCGCGTTGCGAACCTGCTCGGCCATGTCCGCCGCCGCGCGTTGGGCGCGACCGATCTCGTCGCCGCGTTTGCTTCGTGGAAACGCGATCGACACGTCCTCCGGGCGATCGCGAAACTTCTCGATCGCATAGGTCAGATCCAGCATCGGGCGGACGAAAAGCGCGGTGAGCGCCAAATAGATCAACGCACCAGCCGCCAGCATGATCAACAGGGAGACGCGCGCGAAACGCTCAGCAAAGCGAGCCGAAGCGGTCTTGAGCGGCGCCTCGTCGAGGACAATCTCTATGAACTCGCCGCTCTCGTAGCTCGGCCGCGCCAACACCCGCAGCACCCGCCCGGGCGGCGCGAACAGCGTCTCGACTGCAAAGCGAAACCGCCGAAATGCGCCCGCCTGCGAATAATCATAAACAACAAGGGCCCCCGTGGTCGTTGCGTCCGGCGCCTCCAGCAACAGCACCCGTTCCCCATCGCGCTGCATCGCGACCCGCTGAACCCCGGCGTTGAACAGCAACTCGTCCTCAAGCGACTGGGTGATGTCGAGATCAGGCGAAACCTCGAGCGCCAAGGCCGCGATCTGGGCGAGGCCGATCCGCTCCCGCAGCCAGTTTTCATGAAAGCCGGCAAGCGCCGGCGCGAAGACGAAGATCTCGCCGGCGAAAACCGCCAACGCGGTCAGCACCAGCAGTCGACCCGCCAAGCTCTCAAAGAAGGAACGAGCCCTTCGAAGCGGCTGAAGGCGCCAGTCTGGGGCTTCGTGGGCAGTCATCGGGCCAAAACACTACCCCAGAGTCACGGGTGTTGTCGCTTCCGGCGGCATTGGCGCCGATGTTGCGCCCGGCGTGGCTTGACGCCCGCCCGGCGCTTGTTTACATGCCCGCCCTTTCCTTCAACCCCTAAAGGCGACCAGTCGTGAGCACCAAGCGGACCTTCCAGCCGAGCCGGCTCGTGCGCAAGCGCCGCCATGGGTTCCGCGCCCGCATGGCGACGAAGGGCGGCCAAAAGGTCCTCGCCCGCCGTCGCGCCAAGGGCCGCAAGCGCCTTTCGGCTTGAAATTAGGACGGCGCCCACGCCGCCGCTTCCACCCGATCCCCCGACTTTACAGCGCCTAACAAAGCGGGCGCAGTTTCTGCACGTGCGCGGCGGCCGCCGCGCCACGGCCGCTTCTGTGCTCATCGAAGCGCGACGGCGTGCGGAGACAGGCCCGATCGGCGTGGGTTTCACCGCCACCAAGCGGATCGGCGGGGCAGTGGTGCGCAATCGCGCACGTCGACGCCTGAAGGAAGCGGCAAGGCGGATCCTGCCCGAACTGGGCTTGGCTGGCGTCGACTATGTCTTTGTCGCACGGCAAAGCGCGCCTGACGCTCCGTGGGCGGCCTTGCTTGACGATGTGAGAAACGCACTGATAAGGCTCCGCGCCGACCTCACATCCGGTCGCGGGGGCGAACCCAGACGAGGCGGCGACCCCGCGCCCAAACCCTCCATCGAGAGCGATTAATCATCCATGCAGAACAGCGGCGGAAGCGGTCCCGGGGAATTCCGCAACTTATTGATCGCGTTCGGGCTTTCAGCCTTGATCATGGTCGGTTTCGAATTCTTCTATAACGCCCCTCGGCGCGAGCGGCTCGAACGCGAACAGGCGCAGGCCGAGGCGACCCAGACTGAGCCCGGCTCTGGCGAAGCCAGCGCCCCGTCCGAACCGGCCGGGCCCGTCGAGCGCGAGGTGCTGCTCAACGCGTCGTCGGGCGCACGCGTGGCCTTTGATACCGCCGCCGTCGATGGATCGATTGCACTGCAGGGCGCGCGCTTCGACGATCTCAATCTGCGCCAATACCGCCGCTCTCTGGACGACGACAGCCCGGAGGTGACGCTGCTTGCCCCAATCGCATCGGAGTTCGGACACGACGCCTTCTTCGGTTGGGAGGCGCAAGTCGGCGGCGGCGTTCAATCCATCGCCGACACCTTCAGCGCCTGGACAGCTGCCAACAGCGCCACGCTCGCGCCGAACACGCCGGTCACGCTAACACTGACAACAGAGAGCGGCGTCGTGATCGAGCGTACGATTTCGATCGACGACGAATACATGTTCACCGTCACCGATCGCCTGGTGAACGCAACAGATGCAGCGATCACCGCCCGCCCCTTTGGCGCCGTGCGTCGTCACGGCCTGCCGCAGGACTACAAATTCAACGGCATCGTTCATCAAGGCATGGTCGGCGCCTTTGGCCCAAACGATGAACTGCGTCCCACCCAGGGCTCCTATCGCAGAGCGCAAAAGCACGCACGAGACCGCGACGATGGCGATGTCGGCGCCGACGAACGGATATTGGAGGCCCAAGGCGAGGGCGGATGGTTCGGCATCACCGACCACTATTGGCTCACCGCCATCGTGCCGGACCAGAGCGAACGTGTGTCGGCGTTCTTCGACGCCAACAACATCGATGGCGGCACCGACTTCCGCGCCGGTTATCGCGGCCAATGGCGCGAGATCGCGCCGGGCGGCGAAATCACCTACACGCAACGACTGTTCGCGGGCGCCAAACGCTACGAATTGCTGCGCGATTACCAGCGCGACCTCGAAATCCCCCACTTCGACGACGCCATTGACTGGGGCAATTTTTGGTTTCTGACACGGCCGTTCTTCCAATGGCTTCTCCACCCGCTGGCGCAGATGTTCGCAAGCTGGGGCATCGTGTTCAATTTTGGCTTGGCGATCCTGGCCTCAACCATCGTGATCAAGTTGCTGCTGTTTCCGCTGGTGTATCAGTCCTTCAAGTCGATGGCGAAGATGCGCGCGCTGGCGCCTAAGATGAAGGAGCTGCAAGAGCGCTACGCCGCCGATAAGGCGCGCCAGCAACAGGAAGTCCTCAAGCTGTACCAGACTGAGAAAATCAACCCGATCTCGGGTTGCGTTCCGATCCTCCTGCAAATTCCGGTATTCTTCGCGCTCTACAAGGTGCTGAGCGTTACGATCGAGATGCGCCACGCGCCGTTTGTCGGCTGGGTCAACGATCTCTCCGGCTCGGACCCGGCGACGATCTTCAACCTGTTCGGCCTGCTGCCCTTCGAGCCGACTGCCGTTCCCGTCATCGGCGCCTTCATCGCCGTGGGCGTTTGGCACGTCTTGTACGGCGTCTCGATGTTCGCGCTTCAAAGCCTGTCGCCGCCCCCCGCCGACCCCACCCAGGCGCAAGTGATGCGCATTTTGCCCGTGTTGTTCACTTTCATGTTCGCCACCTTCCCAGTGGGCCTGGTGATCTATTGGACGTGGTCGAACACGCTCTCGATCCTGCAGCAGTATGTAATCATGCGCCGACAGGGCGTCGAAACCGAGATCGACAAGTTTATCGCCAAGAGATTTGGGCGACAGCCGACAGCGGCGGAATGACCGACGACAACGAGGCGAAGTTGGAGGCCGGCCGCCTCCTCTTCGCCGGCCCCATCGAATTCGAACTCGGCGTCGCGAACCTTTCCCAGCTTCCGGACGCGTCCCTGCCCGAGGTCGCCTTCGCCGGGCGCTCCAATGTCGGCAAGTCGAGCCTCATCAACGCGCTCACCGGCCGCAACAAGCTGGCCCGCGCGTCCACCGAGCCCGGCCGCACGCGCGAACTCAATTTCTTCCGCATGGGTGAACCCGCACGCCTGCGCCTCGTTGATCTCCCCGGTTACGGCTACGCCAAAGCGCCTAAGGCCGACATCACGCGCTGGACGACGCTCACCCGCGACTATTTGCGCGGGCGCGCCAGCTTGAAGCGCGTGTTCTTGCTCATCGACGCGCGGCACGGCCCAAAATTACATGACAAGGAAGTCATGGACGCGCTGGATGGCGCGGCTGTGACTTATCAATTGGTGCTGACGAAAGCCGACAAGGAAAAACCAACCGTTTTGGCGGCGTTGCTGGCCGAATCCCAAGCGCTCATCGCCAAGCGCCCCGCTGCTCACCCCGATATCATCGCCACCTCATCGGAAACCGGCCAGGGCATCCCTGACCTGCGCGCTGAGATCGCGGCCTTGGCCTGACGGCGCGAAGCGCTTAGGAACCGCCGGTGATCAAAATCCCGCCTAAGGACCGCGCCGCAGCGCTCGCCGAGAGCCTCGCCTCCGCCAGGACCTTGGCCGAGGCGCTGCCCTACATCCAAAAATACGACCGCGAAATCATTGTGGTGAAGTATGGCGGCCACGCCATGGGCGACAGCGAGACCGCCCGGCGCTTCGCGGCTGACATTGTTTTGCTGAAGTTGGTCGGCATGCACCCGGTCGTGGTGCATGGCGGGGGTCCCCAGATCAGCCGCATGCTGGAAAAGGCGGGCGTGCGCTCGACCTTCGTGGACGGATTGCGCGTGACTGACGCCGACACCATGGAAGTCGCTGAGATGGTGCTCTCAGGCAGCGTCAACAAAGAACTCGCACACTTGATCACAGCCGAGGGCCGCGAGGCGGACGTACGCGGGGTAGGTTTGTCGGGCAAAGACGCGCGCCTCATCACGGCGGCCAAGCTCGTGCGCACACGCAAGGACCCAGACAGCATGATCGAACAGGCGGTCGACCTGGGTTTCGTGGGCGACCCGATCGATGTCGATCCTACGTTGATCCAAGCTCTAATAAACGCTCCGGAAGACTACATCCCCGTAATCGCGCCCATCGGCGTGGCTGACGATGGCCGCACCTACAACATCAACGCCGACACCGCCGCCGGCGCCATAGCCACCGCGCTCGCCGCCAAGCGCTTCTTGCTGCTGTCCGACGTGCAGGGCGTGCTCGACGCGCAAGGCGAACTCATCCGCGACATGAGCACCGCCGATGCGCGCGCAGCAGTCGGATCGGGCATCGCCACTGGCGGCATGATACCCAAGCTCGAAACCTGCGTCGCCGCCGTTGAAGGCGGCGTCGATGCAGCAGTCATTCTTGATGGGCGTACGCCCCATGTTCTTCTGATGGAGTTGTTCACCGACTATGGCGCCGGCACTCTCATCAAAACTGACTGAGCGCGCGCTGCTCGCGCTGCTCGCGGCCGCATTCGCTGCGTTCCTGGCGCTGGCGGCGCCGGCGCTTGCGCAGCAACGCCCCAGCGGCTGGCAATTGTGCAACGAAACCAGCTTCGTGCTTGAAGCCGGAACCGGCCGTCCCGACGGGCGCTCCATTCTGGTGCAAGGCTGGACCCGCCTGCGCCCCGGCGAATGCCAAGTCGCCGTTAGCGCGCCGCTCGCACGCGGCATCGGGCCGACGCTCAGCGCCGCGGGCCAGGGCTACTATCCGACGTTGTTGCTCAGCTTCCTCGAGAAGAACGAGGTCTCCAATATTGCGGGACTTGAGCGCTATTGGAAGGTTTACCAGGCGTTCGAGGAAGGAGGCGACGTGTCGCGCCTTCAAGTCGATCAGGTCGAACAGAACTTGCTGAGCGGTC
>CAYRHK010000132.1:0-6733 GCA_964423825.1 uncultured Terricaulis sp.
CGCGCCGGGCATTGGGCCGAAAACGGCGGCGGAATTGATCGCGCAGTTCGGTTCGCTCGATGCTATTTTGGAGCGCGCCAATGAGATTAAACAGCCCAAGCGCCGCGAAACCCTGATTAATTTCGCCGACCAGATTCGTCTCTCACGCCAACTCGTCACCCTGAAGGACGACGTGCCGGTGGAGGAGGCCTGGGAGAGTTTCGCGGTGCGCGAGCCCGATCCTTCGATGTTGTTGCAATTCCTCGATGTGATGGAATTTCGCACGCTCGGGCGGCGGGTGCGCGATCACGTCGCAAAGGAAAAAGGCATCGAGATTGTCGCGACCTATGCAGCACCAGCGCCCGCCGCCAAAGCGCCGCGCACCGGCGGGCCAGTGTTGGAGGCGGTGGAGACGGAGTTTCGCCGCGAGGCGTACAAAATTGCACGGACGCTGGAAGAGCTGGGAGAATGGATTGCGCGTGCGCGCGACGCGGGCGTGGTCGGCATCGACACCGAGGCGACGTCTTTTGATGCGCAGCGCGCGGAGCTGGTTGGCGTGTCGCTTTCGCTCGGCGCCAACGAAGCGCGTTATGTGCCGCTCGGTCACCGCGCCGCTGATCCAAGGGCGGGCGAGCTGTTTGCATCAGAACTCCCCCTGGAACCCTCTCCCCCCTTGCGGCGGAGCGGGCAGGGTGAGGGGGGGCGTGCAGAAGAGACGGCAAGCGGCGCCGACGCGCTCGATCCTGATCGCCCCCCACCCCTTGCCCCCTCCCCACAAGGGGGAGGGGAAAACGTGGCGCTTTCCGCCGCGCTTGCCGCTCTGAAGCCGCTCTTGGAAGATGCCTCGGTTCTCAAGGTGGGCCTCAACATCAAGTGGGACATCGCGCTGTTCGCCAAGCACAGTATCGCGCTCTCGCCCTTCGACGATCCGATGCTGCAATCGTATGTGTTGTACGGCGGGCTTGACCCGCACGATAAAGCGTCGTTGGTCGAAAAGCACCTCGGCCACAGGCTCACGCCGCTCGCGGACGTGGTGGGCAAGGGCAAGGCGCAGATCGGCATCGATCTCGCGCCAATCGAACGCACGGCCGTGTATTCCTGCGAGCAGGCCGATGCGGCGCTTCGCCTGCACAAGAAGTTCAGGCCCGAGCTTGCGCGCGAGAAGCTCGTGACCGTTTACGAGACGCTGGAACGGCCGCTGCCGCCTGTGCTGGCTGCGATGGAGCGCGAGGGCATCAAAATTGACCCGCAGATGCTGTCGCGCCTCTCCGGCGACTTCGCGCAGCGCATGTTGCAGTTCGAAGCGGAGGCGCAGGGTCTGGCGGGGCGTGACTTCAATATTGGGTCGCCAAAGCAGATCGGGGAAATTTTATTCGACGACATGAAGCTAGATGGCGGCTCGAAAACCAAGACGGGCGCCTGGTCGACGGATGCGTCGGTGCTGGAGACCTTGGCCGAGCAGGGGCACGATCTGCCGCGCGTGGTGTTGGATTGGCGCGAGCTAGCGAAACTGCGTTCGACTTACACAGAGGCGCTGGGGCAGGCGATCAATCCGCGCACGAACCGCGTGCACACGACCTATGCGCTGGCGTCGACAACGACGGGGCGGCTTTCGTCCAACGATCCTAATTTGCAGAACATTCCGATCCGCACTGAGGAAGGACGGCGGTTGCGCGAAGCGTTCATCCCCGAAGCGGGCAATGTGTTAGTTTCCGCGGACTACTCGCAAATTGAGCTGAGGTTGCTCGCGCACGTGGCCGACATCCCGCAACTCATGCAAGCGTTTGCCGACAATATCGACATCCATGCGATGACGGCGTCGGAGATGTTCGGTGTGCCGGTGAAAGACATGCCGAGCGATGTTCGCCGGCAAGCGAAAGCGATCAATTTCGGCATCATCTATGGGATTTCGGCATTCGGGTTGGCGCGCAATCTCGGTATCGCGCGCGGCGAGGCGGATGCTTACATCAAGACGTACTTCGAGCGGTTTCCCGGCATTCGCGACTACATGGAGGAAGCCAAAGCGTACGCGCGCGCCAATGGTTACGTGAAGACGATCTTCGGGCGACGCATCTGGATTGCGGGAGCGAAATCGAAGAACTACCAGGAGCGCGCTTTCGCCGAGCGCCAGGCGATCAATGCGCCGTTGCAGGGCGCGGCCGCCGACATTATCCGCCGCGCCATGGTGCGCCTGCCGGGCGCATTGGCGGAAGCGGGCCTGAAGGCGCGGATGCTGCTGCAAGTGCACGACGAATTGGTGTTCGAGGCGCCGAAGGCTGAAGCCGAGGCGCTCTGCGCTCTGGCGAAGCGGGTGATGGAAGCGGCGCCGCTGCCTGCCGCATCGCTATCGGTGCCGCTGACGGTGGAGGCGAAGGCGGGCGCCACCTGGGGCGCAGCGCACTAGGTCAGCTGTTAAGTTCCTTCTGCATCGCCATGGCCGCTGCCGGATTGCGTTCCTTGGCGCCGGCGATGAAGTACAAGAAGACATCGCCAGACTTTTCCCAATCGCGGGCGGTCTTGGCCCATTGCTTGAGACCGACCTTCGGATAGCCTGTGGGCTCATCAGCTTGCGTGAGCTCTAAGCGAGCGTATGAAAAGTCGGCGGTGGGGGCGACGATGAGCGGGTGCTTCTCGGACTCGACGCACGCGACAGCGATGTTGTGCTTGCGGGCGATGTCCGTGAATTCGTCGCAGACGAAAGAGGGATGGCGCACTTCAATGGCATGGCGGAGCTTGAGCTTGCCAAGTTTCTTGGGCAGTAGCGCGAAGTATGCCTTCATCTCGTCGGCGTCGAACTTCTTGTACGGCGCCATCTGCCAGAAGATTGGGCCCAGCTTCTTGCCCAATTCGCCTACGCCACTGTTGAAGAACCACTCGACGGACTCAACCGCTTCACGCAAATCCTTGCGCTGTGAGGCGGCGCGCGGGGCTTTGACCGAAAACATGAAATCATCTGGCGTCGCCGCCGCCCACTTCGCGAACGATGTCGCGCTTTGGGTGCGATAGAAGGTGGCGTTGATCTCGATGGCGGTTACCTGGCGGCTCGCGAACTCAAGCTCTTTCGCCGCTGGCAAATCGGCGGGATAAAAGGTCTCGCGCCAGGGCTCAAAGCTCCAACCGCCAATGCCGACACGGATCATGCACGTCTCTCCCGGTCGCAACATCGGCGAGGGCTTCGGAACTGGCAAGCGCTAAGCGTTGATGCGGGGAAACACCCGTTCCACATCGAAACGTTTGCGCGCGCCGCGTTCGAGCGCGGACGACGCATTGACGATGACCGCGCGCTTCGCCGCTGCCCAGACCTTGAGATCGGCTGTTTCGTTGCCAGCGTAGACGAAGCCTTGCGGGAAGGCGTCAGTGAGGTTTGCCGCTTTGCGCGCGGCCTTCAGGTTCGTGCGCCCGTCGGAGGCAAAGACATGGTCGAAGACGCCAAGGTGTGTCGCCACCGCTTGTGCGTCACGCTCGTCCGCTGCAGTCGCGAGCGCAATGACGCGTCCGCGCGCGCGTTCGTCTTGCAGCCACGACAGCACGCGTTCGTCATAACGCAGTCGCGCGGCGTCGAGCGGGTAGCGGCGCGCGAGCTTGGCTTTGACGTGTGGGCGGCCGCGCGGAATGAGCACAGCCAACACCAGGACGTGCCAAGGGCGCTCCAGGCAGTAGCGCCGAAGCGCGCGCGCAAAAACATCGCCGTGCGCCAGCGTGCCGTCGAGATCGACGGCGAGCGGTAATTGCGTCGTCATTCCCCGGTGAAGTTTGGCGTGCGCTTTTGGGTGAAGGCGTCGACCGCTTCCTTGTGGTCGGCGGTTTCGTGGGCGAGCGCCTGGAAGGCGGCGGAAAGCTCCAGTACGTCGTGCAGTCGCGAATGTTGCGCCTCGCGGAGCAAGCGTTTGGCGAGGCGGACCGTGCGCGGCGGATTGACGGCGATGCGCGCGGCGAGCTTCTTGGCTTCGGCCATCAGTTGATCGTCTGGCGCGACTGCGTTGACGACGCCCATCTTGAGCGCTGTTTCGGCGTCGATAGTATCGCCGGTGAGCACGAGTTCGGCGGCGCGGGTGGCGCCGATGGCATTGGTCAGGATCCAGGCGCCGCCGTCGCCAGGGATGATGCCGACCTTCACGAAGCTCGACGCCAGCTTGGCCGAGGCGGCGGCGATGCGCAGATCGCAGATGACGCCGATGTCGAGACCAAGGCCTATCGCATGGCCGTTGATCGCCGCGATGGTGGCGACCTCGACTTCCGCCAGCGCCTTGATTGCGGTGTGCACGCCGCGGCGATAATTCGCTCGGGTATCGTCGGGCGTGGCGCGCGGGCCGATGCCGGTGCGCTCGCGGATGGCTTTGAGATCGCCGCCGGCGCAGAAGGCTTGGCCCGCGCCGGTGAGGATGACGACGCTGACCTCGCGGTCGTCATTGGCGCGGCGCAAAGCTGCGGCGATATCGTCGCAATCTTCCTGGGTCGCGATGGCGTTGCGGGTCTCGGGGCGGTTTAGTGTGACGATCGCGACGCGGCCGTCTTTCTCATAAGTGGCGAACGCCATGTGGGGCTCCTCAAGTTGGGAGCGGCTTAGAGGATCGGCCGGGGAAGGACAATGCGGATCAAGTCGCGGCGTCGCCGAGCTGGGAAGCGATCAGCGCCTCGGTCTGAACCGGATTGGCCTCGCCGTCGCGATAGACTTCGAGCGCCCCGGTTCCGTCGCGGGCGATACGAACCAGGTAGCGGAACCCTTCATTGGCGAAGGTGTAGCTGGCGCCTTCTGGGCTTAGAATCTCGTCGCCGCCGCGCACCTCCACCGAGAAGGCGGTGGTGCGCGCGTTCTCCGAGAGTTCGATCGGCGCCGCCGTTGTCGCGGTCGCGAAATCGTAGGTCGTGTAAATGAGATCGCCGTCGGCGTCTTCGTGTACAACAACCGAGCGCCGACCGGTGAAAGCCATGGCGCGCGTGCGCGGCAGCCAACGACAGGTCGCGTCGACGCCGTTGAGGCGAACAGAGCCGATTGGGGGTGTATAGGCGGCGCCGGGATTTTCGAGCATCCCCGGATTTGTTTGGCGGATGGCGCCGGCCTCAACGCCTTCGCGCAGCAGCGCTTGAAAGACGCTGCCAGCCGCGCTCTCGGCTTCGCCAAGGGCGAACTCCATGCGCTCGATGATAGCGCCACTGGGTTTGTCGTACTCAGCAATACGCACGGCTTCGCCGTCGCGCGTCACGAGATAGAGCAGCGGCGCATCGATGGCGTCGCAGATGAACCAAGTGGGGTTGACGATCGTCGCTTCAGGAGCGGGCGCCGGCGCTTCGGTGCGACCGCAGGCTATGAGCGCGAGGGCGAGGAGGGCGGCGATGCGTTTCATGTTCCTTGATCCTGAACTCAGGAGCGGGCCAGCGCCCAGCGGATGCGGTTGGGCGGCGCAAGGCCATGACCCATCGGGTCGGCTTCGCCTGACAGCACGATCTGCAGGGTTTCGCGGGGTGCGCGGCCGCCCCAATAGGTCGAGGGCGCGACAGTGATATTGGGTGCATCGGTGCGAAGCCGCCAGCGTTGTCCGCCGCGCGTTTCCAGAAGCGCGATCTGGTGCTCGACGATGCGGGCGCTCACGTCCGGGTGAAGGTGGAAGCGCGCGACGAACGGGATGGGCTTTTTTGCGGTCGCTCCCTTGTGCCGGACCGGTCGCATGAGTTCGTCGATCCCGCGGAGGTTTTTCCCCTCAGTGTCGATGAAGAGGTAGCGGCGGTGCAACAGCCCAAATTGAGCGCGGTAGCCGTCGTGACGACCCTGTACTGTTACGCCGCTATCGTCGGAGGAGCGACGCACATCATCGAGCGTTGGGCCCGAGAGGCGCGCTGGGCCTCTGCCCCGCCGATCTTCCAGGGTTGCGGACATTGCGTCAGCCAGGACCAGCGTTGAGTGGGCATTGGTGGCGCGTGCTGCCAGGCGTGCAGCGGGCGCCAACTCTTTTGCCGCGCCAATCGAGACGATTAGGCGTTCGCCTTCGCTTGACAGCTCGAAGGCCAGTGCACTGGCATGCGCGCGCTCAGAATAGGCGGCGGGTGGCGCGCCTCCAACATCGAGGAGTCCACGCATGGTCCCTGCCTCGAGGCGTTGGTAGGCCGTTTGGGTTGCGAACTGGATGTTGCGCGCATCACCGCCAATGCGCCCCAGAATGGCGTCGATGGAGGCGCCGGAGCCTTCGGCGCCGCCATGGAAGCAAGCGAGTCCGCCGTCGCCAAGACGCATCATGCGCACCATGTTCGCCAGCCTTGGCAGCATGTCGCGCAGGATTTGCGGCGGATCGAGGATGGCCTCGTACGCCGCAACCAAATCCGCAAGCGCATCGGCCATCGCCTCGGGCGCGCGCGCATGGTGTCCGCCGTCAGGATGGAATTGTTTTGCGCAGGCCTCGATGAGCATTTCCTCGCCGTGTTCGGCGAGACGCTGGGCGTCTGGAAAGTCCGCAGCGCCCGCGAGCACGAGCGCGGCGCCAGCCTTGATCGAGCCGAGGTGGCGATCAGTCAATTCACTCTGCGCGGCGATCAACAAGCGTGCTTGGCGTGCGACGCTGCGCATTAGGCTCGCGCGCAACTCCGGCGCGCCGTATTCAAAAGCGGGCCGGCCCCAGCAGAGCCAAGCAAAAAGTCGTTCAGCGGTGAGCTCCGCGTCCCATGCGACTTCGTCCCATTCGCCATGGAGCTGCACCCAGGCGTCGATCAGATCTGCGATGCGTGCGCGCGACGACAAGCCGATGGCCGCGAGATCGATGAG
>CAYRHK010000133.1:0-6733 GCA_964423825.1 uncultured Terricaulis sp.
TGACGCGGCGCGCCTGGATGTCGTTCACCTCGCCGGTGAGCATGACCACGCGCGCTTCGAACAGCGCCTTCTCGATCACGTCCGGGGCGTTGCGGCCATCGGCGGGGTTTTTCTCGGTTTCATCGAGGCGGACGGGGAAAACGGTCATTGTGGATAACTCTCGGTCTGAAGGCGGAATCCGTCGCCGCCAGAGGTAGGCAGGTTCGGCCCCCTTGCCTAGGCCGGAACATGGTGAGCGGCTGCCGTCGGCTGGTCCAAGCCCGATTCGAGAGGCTATCCCTCCCCCATGGCCGACGTGTTCATTTCCTATAACCGCGAGGATCGCCCGCAGGTCGAGGCGCTGGCGGCGCTGCTGGTCGATCTGGAGCTCAGCGTCTGGTTCGATGCAGGCATCGAGGTGGGCGATGCCTGGGAAGCCACCATCGAGGCTGAGGCGAACAGCGCCGCCGCCATGCTCGTGTGCTGGACCTTCGCCGCCACCGCCTCGACCTGGGTTACGCACGAGGCTGAGATCGGGTTGGAGCGCGGCGTGCTTGTGCCGGTCATGCTGAAATGGTGTGCGCTCGTGGCGCCATTCGACGAAATCCAAGCCGCCGACCTCACCGACTGGAGCGGCGCGCCCGATCATCACGAACTGCAGCGCGTGCTGCACCGCGTCGGCCAGCTCACGGGCAAGAAGAACCTGGCGCGCAACGCGCGACTGCGCGCGGGCGGCCAGCATGGCGAGATGGTCGCGCTGCTGCGTCGCCTACTTGTGGCGCGCGCCCGCGACGGCGGCGCGCCGCTCACCTACAAGGAAACGGAAACGCAATTGCGCGCCCTCGCCGAGGCGGAATGCCTGCACTTGGGCGAATTCGATCAGCATTCCCTGTGGGGCGCGCTCGACGCCATCGCCGAGCAGAACAGACGCCGCCGCGAACCGCCGCTTGGCGCGCTCGTCGTCAGCAAGGCCAATGGGTTGCCGGGGCGTGGCTATTTCCAGAAGCACGTGTTCTTGGAAGGCGGCCACGACGACCTCGAACGCGCCGTTTTCGAGCGGCACTTGGCGCGCGTGCGGGCGTCAAGCTGGCCGCAGGATCCGTGAGGTTTTGCCCCAAGAGCGTCGCATTCGAGGCGGAACCTTGCGCAAATCGCTTCGAGGGACGGTCGATGCATTGGCTCTTTATTCTCGCTGCGTTCGCGGTAGCGGCGTTAACCCCCTATCTCGGCAGCGCCCCGAATGCGGACCAAGAGTGGGCGCAGATGCTGTCCGACGATGGCGACGAGGCCGAGGACATCGACCGCGAGGTCTAACGCGCTGCCCGGTCCGCCTCGACCATGCGCGTGAGGCGATCGACGGCGGCGGTCAGCGCCGCGATCTCCTGCTCACGAAGCAAATCGATCTTCTGATGCAGCGTTTCAATTTCGAGCTCGGCTTTGCGATTAATGTCGTAGTCTTCGATGCTGCGCTGACGGTCGATATCGGCTTGGCGGTTCTGGCTCATCATGATGATGGGCGCCGTGTACGCGGCTTGGAACGACAGCATCAAATTGAGCAAAATGAACGGGTATGGATCGACTGGGCGCCCACTGGCGGCGTTGAAGACGATCCACGCGATAAGCAACGCCGTCTGCACCAGGATGAAGCGCCACGATCCGACCGTGGCGGCCACGAAATCGGCGGCGCTGTCGCCGAACGTTCGTCTACTTGCCTTCTGTTGCGTGAGACGCTCCCGCGCACGTTGACGCAATTCGTTGAGCAAGTCCTGAGCTGAAGCAGACATGGGCGTGGCGACCTCCGAAAGGGAGGCGCATTATCGCCCGAAGCTAGATCTCCGCCAGCCGGTCGAACAACTCATTGAATGCAGTCACAGCCGCGCGCGGCCCCGACGGGTGCGCCCACACGCCCGCGCTCACCGCCAGGAAGTCGGCGCCGGCGCGCACGAGCGGTTCGGCGTTGCCGATAGTGATGCCGCCGACGGCCACGCACGGCGTCTCCATGCTCTCCTGCCAAATCTCCAGAATTTCGGGGTCGGCCTGGGCCTTCGGCGTCTTGGTCGCGGTGGGGTAGAACGCGCCGAACGCGACATAGTCGGCGCCAGCTTCCGCCGCCTCCATCGCGAGATGGCGCGAGTCGTGGCAGGTTACGCCCACGATCTTGTCTGCCCCCAGGTACCTCCGCGCCTCGGAATAGCTCGCATCCTCCTGGCCGACATGAACGCCGTCAGCACCGAGCTCGGCCGCGAGGTCGGGACGGTCGTTGACGATGAACGCCGCGCCCGCATCTTGCACCATCGGTTTCAGCGCCGCGCCGATGCGCAGTATTTCACTGTCCGGCGCATCCTTGAGCCGCAACTGCACACACGCCACATCGCCGCCGGCGAGCGACTCGCCCAGCGCAAGCGAAAACGCCGCCAGCTCGAAGGCCGGCGGCGTGATCAGGTAGAGGCGAGTGCGCTCGCGGCTCACGCCGCTTCCTGCTCCAGCTTCGCGCGCCATTTGCCGAGCGAAGCGAGGCTGTTCATCCGCGCGCGATGCGCGAAGGCAGCTTGCGCCTTGCCAACGTTTTCAGCCTTGCCGGACCACGCCTTCTGCGGCGCGGCTTGCAGCGCGCGGCCGTACGAGAACGTCATCGCCCACGGGAAGCCGCCGATCTCGTTCATGCGCGAGAGGTGCGCCGTCGCCTCTTCGTCCGATTGGCCGCCGGAGAGATAAGCGATGCCCGGCACTGCGCTCGGCACGCACGCCTTCAGACACTTGATCGTCTTTTCCGCAACCTCGTCGACACTCGCTTGCCGCGCCGCCTTTTTGCCGGGCACGATCATATTCGGCTTCAACACGATGCCCTCAAGCGCCACGTTCAAATAGTACAATTGCTGAAAAGTTTCCTTCAGCACCCACTCCGTCACAGCGTAGGTTGTGTCGATGTCGTTGTCGCCGTCCATCAACACTTCTGGCTCGACGATCGGCACGATGTCGAACTGCTGACAGAGATTGGCGTAGCGCGCGAGCGCGTGCGCGTTCGAGACCAGACCCGCATAGGATGGACGCCCGTTGGTGGGATCGATCACCGCCCGCCACTTCGCGAAGCGCGCCCCCTTCTCGTGATACTTCGGCAGACGCTTGGAAAGCCCGTCGAGCCCCTTGGTGACGAGGTCGCCGCGCGCGCCGTGAAGTTCTTCGGTGCCTTCATCGACCTTGATGCCCGGGATCGAGCCCGCCGCCTCGATGACCTTGACGAGCGGCGTGCCGTCAGCGGCGTTCTGCCATATCGTCTCATCGTACAAGATAACGCCGGAAATGTGTTGCATCGCGCCCTCGGCGCGGAACATCAGCTCGCGATAATCGCGGCGATTATCCTCGGTGTTCTCGACCCCAATCGCGTCGAAGCGCCTCTTGATCGTGCCCGTGGATTCGTCCGCCGCCAGGATGCCGCGGCCATTGGCCACCATGGCTTCGGCTACCTTATTCAATGCGTCGAGATTCACGTTTCGCGCCCCGTTTCTTTGAAGAATGCGAATGAATGCGTCGCTTTAGCGCGACCTAAGGTGGTTGGCTACGGGTGAGTTTGGCCGAAATCCATCTTCGGGGTCAAAGCTTTCGCGGAGGCGGCGCCCTCAGGAAGCGGTTGAGCTTGTCGCCATAGATGTGCAGCGCCGCCAGCGTGCCAACATACTGGTCAGGATCGGCAAAGCGCTGCTCCAAGTCGTCGAGATCAGGCTGATCATGCCCAATCACGGCCTCCGAGCGTTGCCAAAGATAATCAAAGTGAGCCACGAGGAGTTTACCCGGAGCCCCTAGTGTCAGGTATTCGAAGATTGGCACCTTGCGCGCCAAACAATTGTCCATTGTCTCCGAAGCATGCTGCTCATCTTTGCCTAAATGGTATTGCTCGACGAACACTCGGTCGTCGATGCGTATCAACTGCAACGACGGTGTCGAATAATGCAGTCTCGCCTGCAACTGGGGGATGTCCGTCGAACTCGCCCTAGGGGCCTTCCCGAACCCCTTGTATGCGTAGTTGGCGCTCACGTTGGCGAGGTCGCCTAGGGAGTGGATGACATCCCTGCAGTTGGATCGACGTCGGTAGGGAGCCACGCGGTCGATCTCCGCGGCGGTCGCTGTGGCGTGGTTCGCGGCAATGAAGGTGTCCAACCGCAGCCGATCATCGCGCGGCAACTCGCGGTGAGACCGCTCAACGGCCGCGTTTGAAGCCGGGTGAAGCAGAAGTATGCGAAACCTGTGCGGCGCCCCTCGGGCAAGCGGCCTTTCGAACAGTGTTTTGTACGGTTCCGATCCGGAGTGAAAGAAGTTCTTCCCGGCGATCGTCAATATGTCGATCTGCTCCATGCGCTTTGAGTCGGCATATTCGCAAAACTTCTTCAGTGCAGTCGGGCGGTCTTCATAGATCCCGACCAACCTCGCGTGCTCGGCATGTTGGATGATTTGGAACTTTTTCTCCAAATCCTGCGATATCTGAGAGTTAAGAATGAAACCTACAGCGATTGCGGTTAGGACGCCCAAGAAGAGATTGAGTGTGAGTTCCCAGGCGGGTTGCCCCAGGTCAATCCACCCAAGTAAGGCCAGAATAATCGGAATGGCGATGCCGCTGAGCGCGAACATCAACAGCGCCCAAATCAGCGCGCGAGTTCGATCCCCCAGAACGACCCACCAACGCTGAAGCGCACGCCATCTCTCCAAAAACGAACGCCCCTCCATCGCGTCCCCTCCCAAGCAGATCCTAGCCTCTCTTGAGCGCCTCCACTCCCGGCAGCGGCTTGCCTTCCATCCACTCGAGGAAAGCTCCGCCAGCAGTGGAGACAAAGGTCATCTCGCCCGCGACGCCCGCGTGGTTCAAGGCCGCCACGGTATCGCCGCCGCCAGCTACGGCAACGAGTTTACCAGCTTTGGCGAGTCTCGCCGCCTCCTGGGCCGCGATCACCGTCGCCTGATCGAAGGGCGGTACTTCGAAGACGCCGAGCGGCCCGTTCCAAATCAGCGTGTGAGCGTGCTCCATGGCGTTGCGCAGGCGCTGCACAGTCTTCTCGCCGGCGTCAAGAATCTTTTCGTCGGCGCCGATGTCATCGAGGCCAGTCATGCGCGCTTCGGCGTGCGGCTTCACCTCCTTGGCGACCACCACGTCCACGGGCAACAGCAGCTCGCACTTGCCCTTGGCCGCGGCAATGATCGCGCGCGCGGTGTCGGCCATGTCCTTCTCAGCCAGCGAACCGCCGATCTCGACCCCTTGCGCGTACAGGAACGTGTTGGCCATGCCGCCCCCGATGGCGAGTTTGTCAAGCTTGGTGACAAGGTTCTTCAGAAGGTCGATCTTGGTCGAGACCTTGGAGCCTCCAACAATACCCAGCACTGGCCGTTTGGGATTGCCGAGCGCGGCGTCTAGCGCTTCAAGTTCGGCTTCCATGGCTTTACCGGCGTAAGCGGGCAGAATGTGCGCGACGCCTTCGGTGGAGGCATGCGCGCGATGCGCGGCGGAGAATGCGTCATTGACGTAGATGTCGACATGCTCGGCGAGCTGCTTGGCAAACGCGGGGTCGTTGCTCTCTTCGCCAGGATAGAACCTCACATTCTCGAGCAAAATCACGCCATCGCCAGGCGCCGCGTCGATGGCGTTCCAAACCTTTTCTCCGACACACTCCTCGACAAACGTGACCTCCGTCCCAAGGAGCCTGCTCAAGGGCGCCGCAATACGCCGCAACGACATACTCGAAACGAACTTCCCCTTGGGGCGATCGAAGTGAGCGACCAACACAACCTGGCAGTCGCGTTGGCGCAGCGCTTGAATTGTCGGTACCGCCGCACGCAGGCGTGTATCGTCGGTGATCTCTCCGTTCGCCATCGGCACGTTGAAATCGACCCGAACCAACGCGGTAACGCCCGATGGCGCGTCATCAATGCGACGGAAGTTCATGAGGACCTCAAATCAGGATTTGCCGGTTCGGTGGCCAAAGACGGGGGCCGACGCAAGCGGAATCTGCGCTCCAGATTACATCAGCCCCTGCGCCACCGCCTTCAGCCGCTCGATGATCGACAGTTTGTCATCGGGGAAGTCGGCGTCGATCCACCAATCTTCGACCTCGCGTAGCACCGCGCCGACCTTTGGCCCCGGGGCCACGCCGGCGGCCATCACCTCATCGCCGCTGAGCGGCAATTTCGGCGCCGTCCACATCTGCGCATGCGCCAGCAGCGCGCGCCACGCCTGCGTCTTCGCCTGCCCGGCCTCGGCCCAAGCCATCATCACCCGATCGCGGAAGACTTCGTTGCCGAGGCGGTAGATGGCGCGGCGCATTTCTCGAAGCGACATATAGGATACGATCTTGGCGTCCTGACCCAGCGCGGCGACCAGTCGGTCGCGCTCGTCATTCGAGAGCTTGAGCCGGCGCGCGAAGCTCTGCGCATTTCCCTGATCGCCGAGCGCAGCCGCGACCCGCGTCATCGCATCAACCGGCAACATCAGATCGGCTTCGAGCGTCATCAGCGCATCGAGCCGCTTGTGGCCGGCCAGTTCTGGCAGCGCGCGTGCGCGCACTTCGATCGCTTCCATGCCTTCCCAGGCCGCGCGCGGATCGTGGGCGCCCAAGAGTTTTTTTACTTCCTTCCAGACGCGCTCGACCGAAAGCCCATCGAGACCGGAGATCAGATCGGCGCAAGCGTGAAGCCCATGCGGATCGAGCGGCGTGCGCGCATACCAGGCGTTGAAGCGGAAGAAGCGCAGGATGCGGAGATAGTCTTCCTT
>CAYRHK010000134.1:0-6664 GCA_964423825.1 uncultured Terricaulis sp.
GAAGAGCGGGTTCTCAGAATGCGCTTCGGCATCGGCATGAACACCGATCACACCCTCGAAGAAGTCGGCCAGCAATTCTCGGTCACGCGCGAACGCATCCGCCAGATCGAGGCGAAGGCGCTACGCAAACTGAAGCACCCGAGCCGCTCAAGAAAACTGAGAAGTTTTCTAGACAACTAGGTGGCGTCGAAACAGCGGAGCTGTGCGGATAGTCGAATATCTCAAGCGTGCAGAAGAGGCGATTTGGGAGCCTCTTTCAGCCTCGCCGCCGACGTGGCGGGGCAAAGCGAGGCGACTTCTCTCAATCTGGCGCCAGCCCTCTTTCGATCCCTATGCCTCGTGGACCGTTTTTGATGCATCCGATGTTTGGGTGAGGCGCGTCGTCGCCGACCTTCGTGACGTTTCACGCCCCATGGGAGATGTTCAAATCTATGTAGCCGATGCCCTCGCCGAGAAGGTCGCCATCCGGCGCCTGGTCGCCGAGGTATTGGCGGCCGATGCCACGCCGCCTCGCTCACCAGGCATCGTGCTTGATGGTATGCGACTCGGCATTCGAGCCGACGATTTCGATGTCTGGTGGCACAGCCACCTTACTACGCCACTGAATGGCCTCTGGCTCCGCGCGCGCCAGTTACTCGATGCGAACATGCCGACTTGTACTGTCGCCATTCAAAGCGCGCACCAGTGGACCGAAGCGTCCTAGCAATTGCCGCGACCCGTCACATCCTCAACGGTCTGCCATAGCTCAAACGCCGCCACACCCACTCCATCGGCCCCATCTCGAAGCGCGAGAGCCAGAGCGGCGACCAGATCAGCTGCAATACCCAAACGCCAACCACCACGCCCCACAATTCGACGCGGTTGATTTCGCCGAACAAGCCGAAGCCGCGCCCGCCGTAGAAGATCGTGGTCATGATCAGCGATTGCGTCAGGTAGTTGGTGAAGGCCATCCGCCCCACCGCCGACAACGGCCCGGTGATGAAGCGCCAACCGCCCAGCGTAAGCAGAATGAACAAGCTCGCGTAGCCGAGTGATCCGAAGATCGAGAGCAACGTGTTCAAGTTCGCGCCCTGCGTCTGCATATGGACGAAATCGAACCCGCCTTGGGCGGAAAGCCAGGACTCATAGGCGATGTAGCCGATCGCGCCTGCGCCAAGCCCCAGGAACAGCCAGTAGACCCAGGGTTTAGCCTTGCCGCTCAAGAAGCCGAACTTGAATAGCGCCAAACCGATCATCATCACGCCAGCCGTGCGCAACATCAGCCCGAACACGCTCTGCGGTGCGAACGAGAGCCACGTAGAAATGTTCTCCATGGTGGCGCTCACAAGTCCGCCTTGCATGGCCCCGACTATGCGGTCGATCTCCTCTTGGGGCGGCGACCATATCTGCGCCTCTAGCCCTTCGAGCTTCGCCGCCGGCATCACGTTGAAGAGCATGCTGAACGCCGCCATCAAGCCGCTCGACAGCAAATAGAAGAAGATGCCGACAATGAGCAGCGTGCGCGCGCGCCACGACCGCGCCAACATCACCAAAAAGCCGGTCAGCGCGTAATGCACCAAAATGTCACCGTACCAGATCAGCAGCGCATGGATGAGGCCGAAAATCAGCAACCAGAACAGCCGGGAGCGCAACAGCCTGCCGCGATCCTTGTCGCTCCTCTCGCCCCCGACCAGAAAGATGCTGACCCCGAACAGCATCGAGAACAGCGTAATGCACTTGAACTCAAACGCGGCGTGCATGACGAGCCACGACCACAGCGAAGTCTCATCCACGCCAAGCGGCGCCAAGCCGGGATTGAGGCCCGTGAACCACGGAGCCGCAAAGTACTGCGCATTCACCGCCAGAATGCCGAGCACCGCGAAGCCGCGAATGACGTCAAGGCTCAAGATGCGGTCCTGTTTCTGGACCGGAGATACCTCGTTCAACTTCCCCTCCCCCTTGCCCGCTCGCGCTGACGCCCGCATGCTTAGCGCATGGACGCTGCTTCGCCTACTCTTGCCGACCCGGTTCACCTCGCTCAAGCCTTGATGCGACGACCGTCCATTACGCCCGACGAAGCGGGCGCGCTGGACGTGGCCGAGGCCGCGCTGACCGCGCTGGGTTTTACCGCGCGGCGCATGAAATTCAGCGCCGTCGACAACCTTTATGCGCGCTTGGGGACAGAGCAGCCGAACTTCTGCTTCGCAGGCCACGTTGATGTCGTACCCCCCGGAGATGGCTGGTCGAGCGATCCGTTCGCCGCGGAAATTCGCGACGACATATTGTACGGCCGCGGCGCCGCCGACATGAAGACCGCGATCGCAGCCATGATTGCCGGCGCTGAAGCATACCTCGCTTCGCACGGTGCGCCTCGGGGCTCCATTTCGTTCTTGCTCACTTGCGACGAAGAAGGGCCGGCAGTCGACGGCACCAAGCGCGTCTTGGAAGCGCTGGCGACCGAGGGCGAAAAGATCGATCACGCGCTCGTCGGTGAGCCGACCAGCGAAGCCCAAGTCGGCGACGTGATCAAAAACGGCCGCCGTGGCAGCCTGAACGTCGTGATCGAAATGGAAGGCCATCAGGGTCACGTCGCCTACCCGCAGCGCGCCATCAATCCGGTGACGCCGCTAATCGAGTCATTGGCGATTTTGAAGGCGCGAAAACTCGATGATGGCGCACCGGGTTTCGATCCCTCCAACCTCGAAGTGACCAGCATCGACGTCGGCAACAGCGCCCACAACGTCATTCCCCAGCGCGCCAGCGCGAAGCTCAACATCCGCTTCAATACAACCCACACTGCCGATGCGCTGTTCGACTGGATCAGGGAAACCGCAACGGGCGTCGCAATCCGCGCCAACGCCAAGGCATCGCTCACGCGCGTGTCGCAGAGCGTTCCCTTCTATACCGAACCTGGCCCGTTCACGAACATGCTGGTCGAGGCCGTTCGCGAAAGCTTCGGCATCACGCCTGCGCTCACTACCACCGGCGGCACGTCGGATGCCCGCTACATTCGTCACTACGCCCAGGTCGCTGAACTGGGCCTGCGCAACGCCACCGCGCATATGGTCGACGAACATTGCGCGGTAGAAGACATCCGCACCCTCGCGCGCTGTTACGCGGCGGTGCTGCGGCGCTATTTCGCTCAGTAGTCGACGCACACGAGGTAAAGGCCGTCGGCCGGCGCCACCGGACCGCAACGCTTACGGTCGGCGGCGCAAAGCGCTTCCGCAAGATCGTCCGCACTTATCTTGCCTAGCCCTACCTCTACCAAAGTGCCCACCATCGAGCGCACTTGCCTATGCAAGAAGCTTTGCGCCTCGAAATGGAAGCACAGCCCAGCGGTGTCTTGCGCCACCTCCGCCACATCCAAGGTCTTCACTGGGCTCTTTGCTTGACACTGACTGTCTCGAAACGTTGTGAAGTCATGCCGGCCGACCAGGCGCTGCGCCGCGGCGTGCATCGCCCCGACATCAAGCGCGCGCGGCACGCGCCACGCTTTGCCTCGCTCAAGTGCGAGCGGCGCGCGGCGATTGACAATTTTGTACAAGTAACGCCGCCGCACCGCGTCGAAGCGCGCGTGGAACTGCGGCGACGCCTCTTCCGCCGACAGCACGGCGATCGGGTGCGGGCGCAAATGCGCATTGAGCGCATCCGCCACACGCTGCGGCGCGAGCGGATTGTCGATATCGACGTGGGCGATCTGGCCAAGCGCATGCACGCCAGCATCGGTGCGTCCAGCGCCTACGACCTCGCTGCGTACGCCGGTTAAGGCCAACACGGCATCCTCGATCGCGCCTTGCACGCTGGCGCCGACACTCAAGCGCTGCCAGCCGAAAAATGGCGCCCCGTCATACTCGATCGTGAGTTTGTAGCGCATCGCGCCCCGCGCTAGGTGCGACGATAGTCCAGCATCGCGCAGGGTCGCGCCCCAGACGCGCCGGGTGCGCCGCCGATGACCCCCAGCAGGCGCAGGGACGACTCGTTCGGTATCGACGGCTCCCACACCACAACATAACTTGGCGTGTCCGCTCCGCAGAGACCACGCCCGCTTGCCGGCTTCGTCTCTTGCGTCACGCGATAGACAAGCACTTGCGGCTCCTCCACCGCGAGGCCGAGGAGCGCTCGCAGCGTCTGACCCTGTACCTGCGTCGCTGGCGACACCACGCCGTTGATCTGCGCCTCGACCACAAGACCAGTGGCGCCCGTGAGCGTCAGTACTTCCTGTGCGTCGGCGCTGGCTTGGCTCGCATCAGGCATGCGAAGCGCCAGACTGTAGGTAAGATCGCCTGTCGTCGACTGCGCCGCTTCGTTACCCGCGGTGAAGCTGAGTGCGGCGGCAGTCTCCGGGGCGGGTGCGTCGAGCTGGGCCTGATCTTCGCCGCCCGAGTTTCCGCCCTGCCCACACGCCGCAAGGGCGCACCCCACGAGCGCCGCGAAGACAATCCGTAACCGCATGACAATCTCCTAACCATGGGTCTTAGCCGCGTGTGCGTGCCGCAGCAACGGCGCGGACTTCAGGTCAGCCGCTCGCCAGCGCTCACAGGTCGGCCTCGAACAAAGGCGCTCGCCTCCATTGGCGCCCGTCCTTCCCGCTGCACGCGTAGCAAGCGAACGGCGCCCTCGCCGCAGGAGATCAGCAACTCATCGTCGAGCGCCTCGCCCGGCTCGCCTTGTCCCAGCCCAACCCGCGAGTGGAGGACCTTGACCCGCGCACCGTCCAGTTCGAACCATGCGCCGGGCGCGGGCGCCAACCCCCGGATCATGCAATCAATTTCATGCGCCGGCCGTGCCCAATCGATGCGCGTTTCTGCGGGCGTGATCTTGTGAGCGTAGCTGACGTCGTTCTCAGATTGGGGCGTCTCTGTCGCCTCTCCACGCTCGATCTTGTCCAGGGTCTCCACCAGAAGTCGCGAACCAAGCGCAGCCAACCTGTCGTGAAGGGTCGAGGCGTTGTCGTCGAAGTCTATCGGCGTCTCGACGCTCGCCAAAACCGGACCAGTGTCGAGCCCCTCTTCCATGCGCATGACCTGGGCCCCGGTGACTCGATCGCCCGCCATGATCGCGCGCTGGATCGGCGCCGCTCCCCGCCAGCGCGGGAGCAGGGAGCCGTGCAGATTAAACGCGCCCAGCCGCGGCGCCTCCAGGATGGCCTTCGGCAAAATCAGACCGTAAGCCACCACGATCGCGGCATCCAGATCGAGCGCTGCGAACGCCTCCTGTGCTTCGCTGCGCTTCAAGCTCTTGGGAACGCGAACTTCCAACCCATGCTCGACAGCGAACGCATGCACAGGCGTTGGACGCTCTTGCTTGCCGCGTCCAGCCGGACGTGGCGGCTGCGTATAGACGCAAGCGATTTCATGGCCGGCCGCGATCAAAGCTTCGAGTGCGCGAAGCGCAAAGACGGGCGAGCCCATGAAGGCGAGACGCATCGTCATCGTCCGACCCAAACTCCTCCCCCGTTCACGGCGGAGGAGGAGTTAGTCAATGCATCCCGGTTTCGCGCTGCATCCCGGTCAAGAACAGACGCAGCGCGTCAGAAAGTTCGCAAGCGGCGGCGTGAGCATCCGCGCGCTCATTTTCAGGTAGCGCGTCAAGCAATTCACGGCAAACGTCCGCGTGCTCGATATCGGCGGCCTCGTGCACCTCAAAGAACTTGAGCGCACGCTCCGAGTTGATGTCGTAGCGCTCAACCAAACCTTTGATCTTGGTTCGCGCCACTGCCGGCAATTGGCTCTCGTACGCGTAGAGCGCAGCCAGGCCCGACGCGTAGGAGCGGCGCGACAGGCTACGGAAAGTGTCGATCAAATGTTGCGTTTCCGGGTTCAACGTCACCGCGCGCACCGCGGTTTCGTCGGCGCCGAGCGCTTCGGCGAAGCCCATCCACAACGCAGCGTGATGATCCTTGCCTTCGCCCAGACCTTCCTCCTCGGCGAGGTTCTCAGCTAGCAGGCGCCGCCCCATCGCATCGGGGCAATTGGCGTGCACGGCGCTCACCGCGCGCGGGAACGCCTCTACGTGGTGGAAGTATTGCTTGGCGTAGGCCGCCAACGCGTCCTTGGTCAGCGCGCCGGCCTCCCAAGCTTGGTAAAACGGATGCGACAGCATCGAACGCTGCTCGACAGCGGCGTCGATCGCCGCAGACGTGCACACATATCCAGCAAAGGCGTCAGCCATGAACAACCCCTTCGGCCCCGCGCCCTATTGCGCTCTCGCCTGAGACTCTGAGTCTTTACTGCTTTTTCGCCAGTGCGAAAGGGGGGTAGCGGGCTACATCGCGGCGACCTTACGCGCCTTCTTCAGCTTGCGCAGCGCATTGTCGCGCTTCAGCCGCGACAGATGGTCGATGAACAGCACCCCCTCCAGGTGGTCCATCTCATGCTGGATGCAGACAGCGTAAAGCCCTTCGGCGTCCTCTTCGACGAGTTCGCCCTTGTAGTTCAGGTACTTGAGTTTGACCCGAGCCGGGCGCTCGACGTCGTCGTAGATATCGGGCACCGACAGACAGCCCTCCTCATAAGGAAGCACATCCTCCGAGGCCCAGAGGATTTCTGGGTTCACAAAATAGCGCGGCGCCGGGGCCTCGCCTTCTTTGGCCAGGTCCATGACGATGATCCGCAGCGGCACGCCGACTTGGATGGCCGCCAAGCCGATCCCGGGGGCCTCATACATGGTCTCCAGCATGTCA
>CAYRHK010000135.1:0-6602 GCA_964423825.1 uncultured Terricaulis sp.
CGGCGCAGATCAGGGCGCGAAGGGTCTCCGACAGTTCGTCGATGCGCAGCGTCGCGAGGGTGGCAAATCCGGCAGCGGTGGTCGCGAAGAGAGCGAAAGCAATGCGCGCTTGGGGCGACTGATCGCGCGAGCGCCAGAACAACCAGTGAGCGCCCGCGGCCAAAGAAGGCAGGAGGAAGCCGGTTGGTTCATAATTCAAGAGCCCTTGGGCGGGATTTCGTTCGGTCCAATAATCGCCGAGCCACAGCAATGCCGTGAACGCCGTGGCGAGGCTTGACGCCGCGCCAATTGCATGTGCAGCGGCGTTGCGGAGCGCGGCTGCGCCGTGGCGATCGCGCAGGCCGCAAGCGAGGGCCGCGAAAAGCCAGAGCGCTAGGTGACCGCCAGCTTCCGCGAAACTCATGGGCGTCAGAAGTACAGCGCCGCCCGCGCAGGCCAATCGCAGCGCTAAACTGGCAGCAGCGAGCGCCAACAGGATCGCGGTTGCTTCTGCGAAGCTGGCGGTGAGTGTGCGCCCGCCCCGGTGCGCGATCTGTGCGGCGAGCGCGGCGCCGATTGCTGGTGCGGCGACGCCGAACCCTAAAAGCGTCAGCGGCGCCCATTGCGGCGACTCAGCGAGCAAGAGCCGTGCGGCGGACGTTGTTTGGAGGAGTGTCAGCGCCAGCGCCAGCCACGCGCATGCGCGCCATGCCGCAGCCGGCCGCAAGCGATCGAGCGCGGTCGCTGCGAGCGCCAGCAAACTTGCGCAGACGGGCGCCATTGGCGCGGGGGACGCGAGGCCAATTGCGCCCGCAAAAGCCACCAACGCGCTCAGCGCCAAAACCCAAAGCGTCAGTTTCAGCGGCGCGTGCCCGCGTTCGCGGCGCTGCGACGCCAGGGCGATGACGCCCGCGAAGGCCACTCCGATAGCGGCGAAGACGCCCGCCGCAGCGACGTTATTGGCCAAGCCGTGTTGCGAAACATGCAGGGCGAGTGCTGATCCCAATGCGCTGAGCGCAGCGACGCCGGCAATCAAAGCGCCGCGCGCTCCGCGTTGCGGGACGCGTACGGTCGCGATGGCCAAGAACAGCGCGCCTTGCAGGGCGATGGCTGGGGTGAACCAGATGGCGGCGCTCGACTGTCCGCTCAGGCCGAACAGGCCTGCCAGCGAGGCCACGAACGCGGCCATGAACAGGGCTTCGAGACGCAGGCTCCCGGCGCCCAGAATTGCTGCTGCGGCTACGGTGGCCGCGAATGCGAGGCCAATGGGGCTGATGAAGGATGTCTGCCAAGCGAGGATGAGCATTGCGGTGGCGACGACACCTGCAACAGCAAGGCTGACCCATCCTCCCCGAAGGCGGGCAAGCGCCAACGCCGCGCCGGCCAGTGTCGCTAGGGGTAACGCCATTAGGTCAGGAGCATTGCGACCGAGGCCGAGTCCCAAGGCGAAGCCGCACCAAAGCACCGAGAAGGCGAGGCCGGCGAAGGCGGCTTGTCGCCACTGGCTGCGCAGCGCGGTGATGACGAGGCTTGACGATATGAAGAGACCAGCGGCGATGCACACGTCCGGAGCCATGCCGAAAAACAGGCCGAACGCCGGCGCAGCGCCCGCGATCGCGAGTGCGGCGCTGCGAAATGTAGGCGACGGCGTCCAGGTCTGGTTGTTGTTGGCCTCCGTCGGCGGCGCGCGCCAGCGCTTGCGCGCACGCTCAAGCGGCGCTTCGGCCAACGTGATGCCAGCGGGAATGGTTCCCAGGACGCCGACTTCAGCGCGTTTGCGACTGCGCTGCGGCACCGCGGCGCGCGCCTCGAGGACGCGCACGTCTTCGCGCAGCGCCAGCACTTCCGCGCGCAGCGACTGATGACGGCGCCAGAAAATTGCGCCGGCGATCGCGGTGGCGAGGACCTGCAGAACCAAGAGCGCGACAATGACCATCGCGCACCTTCTAGCTCAGGATCGCTGGGAGGACTGTTGCAATTTGGCATGGCTGCCGGACAAGATGTCGGCGTTCACAGACGGTTGCGCAAGTGGCTGGTTTGTTTGTTGTTTTTGAAGTGCGCTCCTGTGATTGCGTTGCGACCACTCGTGAACTAGCGTTCACATTGCACAGCGGGGGGCAGGTTGACCTATACATTCGAAAATGCGCGCAGCTTGCTGGCGGTGCTCGCAATCATCGTGATTTGTTGGCTGCTTTCGGAGAACAAGCGCCGCTTCCCCTTCCTGTTGACGTTGGGTGGGATCGGGCTTCAGGCCGGCCTTGTGCTGCTGATGTTCGCGCTGCCTAACTCCGAAGCGGCGTTGCAAGGGGTGAACGCTGTTGTCGACGGGTTGGCGCGGGCGACCGATCAAGGCACGACATTCGTGTTCGGCTATCTCGGCGGATCGGCTGATCGCCAGCCATTTCCGATCCAGGCCGAGGGCAATCTCTTCATTTTTGGGTTTCGCGTGCTGCCGCTCATCCTCGTGATCTCGGCGCTGTCGGCGCTGTTATGGCACTGGCGAATTCTCAGGTGGGTAACACAGGGTTTCGGCTTCATCTTCGAGCGAACCATGGGCCTGTCGGGGCCTTCGGCGCTGGCGGTGGCCGCCAATATCTTCATGGGCATGGTTGAAAGCCCCATCGTCATCCGCGCCTATCTCGATCGGCTGACGCGCGCTGAGTTGTTCTTGATGATGGTGGTCGGGCTTGCGACCGTCGCAGGCTCAACGATGGTGGCCTACGCGATCATGTTGCAGGGCGTGCTGGCGAACGCCGCCGGACATGTGCTCGCGGCGTCAATCATCTCGGCGCCGGCGGGCATCTTGCTCGCGCGCATCATGATACCGGAGGCGCCGGGCGCGGCGGACAAGGAGGCCGCTCCGGTTCTCTCGTACGAGAGCTCCATGGATGCGGTGACGCATGGGGTGCGCGATGGCGTTATGGTGGCGGTGAATGTGGCGGCGTTTCTGATCGTGTTCGTGGCCTTCGTGTGGATCGTCAACAACCTATTGGCATTGGCGCCGGAAGTGGCTGGCGAGCCTCTCACGCTGCAGCGGATATTCGGATACATCTTCGCGCCGGTAGCGTATGGCATCGGGCTGCCCTGGTCAGAGTCGCAAGCGGGCGGCGCGATCTTGGGCGTGAAATTATTCCTGACCGAGTTCCTGGCGTTTGGCGAACTGGGCGCAGCGCCCGCAGAAGTGCTGAGTGAGCGCAGCCGCATGATCTTGACATACGCCATCTGCGGGTTCGCAAACGTGGCGTCGGTGGGGATCATGACCGGGGGCATGACCGTGCTGATGCCGGCGCGGAAGACCGAAATTTACGCGCTTGCCTGGAAGTCGCTGTTGCCAGGGTTTCTCGCGACCCTGATGACGGCGGCGGTTGTCGCCGCGCTGCCAGTGCAGGTGTTCGGAGGTTAGCGATGAAGCTCTATGTGGCGCCCTATGCGCCAAATCCGCGACGCGTGGTGATGTTCTTGGCGGAGAAGGGCGTCACAGACATCGAGCAGATTTCGCTCAATCTGCAGGAGGGCGAGCACCGCTCCGGCGATTTCCGAGCGAAGAGCCCGCTTTCGCAAATTCCGACGCTCGAACTCGACGACGGGCGCGCGCTGACCGAAAGCCGCGCCATTTGCGGGTATATTGAGTCTCTCTATCTTGAGCCCAATCTGATGGGACGTGACGCGCTGGAGCGCGCGTTTATCGAGATGTGGGATCGGCGCATGGAATTGATGTTCTCGATGCCGCTGATGATGTGGGTTCGCCACGGCAGTCCGTTGCTCGGAAAGGTGGAACGCAACCAAAATCCGGACGTCGCCAAGTACTACGAGCAGCAGGCGCTGCGCATGGCGACGTGGCTCGATAAAGAACTCTCAGATCGCGAATGGATCGCGGGCGAGCGATTCACCATCGCCGACATCACCGCGGTTTGCGGCGTGGATTTCGCCAAGATGATGCGCTGGCGCCCCGGCGAGGACCTGCCAAATCTGAAGCGCTGGCGCGATGCGATGAGCGCCCGCCCGGCGGGCCAGACGCCGCCCTGAGGTTCACACGCCTCTCGCATGCACGCGCGCGCCCAGCCGGTCGGCGCGGATGCCAAGGCGCGATGCTTGCCTTGCCAGGGCATTGAGCGCCCGCTTAGCCGCCTGGGCTTCGCCAGCAAGCGCTGGTTCCGCGGCCACCCGCTCGGCTAGCAGCAGCGCGTCACGCTCGCGGCCGAGCACTTCACCGAGCGCTTCGGTGGCCCGGCGCCGACGCTTGTATGGCCAATCCTTGGTGAGGATGGTGAGTGCGTAGTAGCGTTCTTTCTCGCACTTGCGCCAACAGTGGCGTCGCTCAGGATTGCGCGCGCCACGGCCGCGCTTGGCGGCGCGGCGGGCGCGCCGCTCCAAGCGCTTTGCGCCCTTGCGAATCTGGCGCCGCGACGTTTCCGGCCAGACCTGTGCGAGCGCGGACAAGTCGCGCAGCCCAGTTCTGGCGAGTTCAATGTCGGGCGGGCCGTGGGTTTCGATCGCAGCATCGAGCCTGTCGGCGACATGGACGAGCGCGGCGGCGCACCGTTTGGTTTCGAGCGCCGCTATGGCGCGAGCGGTTTCGGCGAGTGCTGCGCGTTCACGCGCGCCGGCGAGGCTCGCCATGGTTTGGCGTGCAACGCTCTGGAACACGCGGGCTAGGCCTGGCGCAGCCACGGCGCCGATCCGCGCCAGGGCGCGCGCGCGCTTGAGGCAAACGCGGCATCTATGGACGGCTTTTGGATGCGTTGGATCGGACTCGAGCGCCGCCGTCGCGTCAGCGACTTCATGCTTGAGAGCTTCGCGAAGTCGAAAGCCGTCACTCGGCGAGCGCATAGATCCCTGCCGTCACCATCAGCTCGTTTGAGCGTGCCCGGTGGAAATCTTCTTCAGTGTTCCCGAAAACGCAAGCAGGGGGCGCAGCGATTGGGTCACGAGGCCGCGCACGAAGATGAGGGAGCGCGTGGTGCGCAGCACTTCGCCTTCCGCTTCGACAATGGCGCTTAGATCTCCAGCGCCGATGAATTCGCTGTTGCAAGTCAATGTCACCGCCATAGTCGACGCCAGGGTTTCGCTGGCAATGGCGAAAAGCGAGAAGTCGGCGAAGCTCATCAGCAGGCCGCCGTGAATGGCGCCGCCGCCGTTCAGGTGGTCGCGGCGCGGCTGGAACGCGCACCGCACCTTTGCGCCGTCGCTGCGGAAGCAAAATGGGCCGATGGCGGTTTCATAAGGGTCGGCGCCGGCGCTCCAGGTGGACCATCCGGCGAAGGGGCCGTCGGTCAGAACTACGGGGCCGAAGTCGGCATTGGTTTCGTTCATGCGGTAAGCTTCTAGGCGTGCGCCCGGGCATCGTGCTAGATGTGCCGCATGGGCAGGGTCATGCGTTGGATTTTTTTTGGGATTCTGTTCGCGGCTTTCCTCGGGAGCGGCCGCGCTGACGCGGGTTTGTTCGGCGGCGGAGAACCGCGGACCTATGTAATCATCAACGTGGCGGAAGCGTTGGGCGACACGTCGCCGCGCTACTCCATGCTATGGCGCAGGATCGAGGCGGACGGCAGCTTCGCCGAGTACGATGACGACACGATCATTGAGGCCGAGACCAATTCCGACGATTCCGTTGTGGTGCGCGGGATCCCTGGTGAGTTCCTTATTCTGCGGGTGCGGCCAGGTACTTACGCACTCGACAGCGTTTACGGCACCGTGCGCGAGAACGGCGTGACCTATGTGGCCAGCGGCGTGGTCGCGGGGCCGTCGCGGCCCAGTTTCGAGGTGCGCGAGGGAGAGACCATTTATCTCGGGATCTGGCAGGTGGCGCTCAACAATGGCCAGGCGGTGGCGCGGCAATGGCGGCTGTTGCCGACGGACTTGAGTTCCGCTCTCTCGCAGGCGCGTAACCGCCGGCTCAATAACGCCGAGATGCGCGAGACAACGGCGCGTGAGGTGGCGTGTCAGCCGCATCGGATCAATTGGCGCACGCGCCGGCAGATTTGTTGAACGGCGCGCATCTGCCCTGAGGGCAGACTTGCGGAGGCGCGCTCCCAGAGGCCAAAGTGTTGGCCATGAGTACAGATGCCTTGGCGCCTCTTCTGGAGGCCATCCGCCGTTTCGTCGATGAGCGCTTGATCCCGCTCGAACCCAAGGTCGCCGAGGATGACGCGGTGCCCGCCGACGCGTTGGCGGAGATGCGCGCGCTCGGGCTTTTCGGGCTTTCGATACCGGAAGAGTTCGGCGGACTTGGCCTCTCCATGGAAGACGAGTGCCGGGTGATGTTCGAGTTCTGCCGCTGCTCGCCGGCGTTCCGTTCGGCCTTCGGCACCAATGTGGGCATCGGCAGCCAGGGTCTCGTGATGTTCGGGACCGACGCGCAGAAGCAGAGATACTTGCCGGGCGTCGCCTCTGGGCAGATCGTCACGTCGTTCGCACTGACTGAAGCGGAGGCCGGTTCGGATTCCGGCTCCGTGCGCACCAAGGCCGAGCGCGACGGCGATCACTATGTGCTCAACGGCGCCAAGCGTTACATCACCAACGCCAACCGCGCCTCACTGTTCACCGTGATGGCGCGCACCGACCAAAGCGTGAAGGGCGGCTCGGGCGTCTCGGCGTTTCTGGTTCCGAGCGATTTGCCGGGC
>CAYRHK010000136.1:0-6512 GCA_964423825.1 uncultured Terricaulis sp.
AAAGAGCTCGGCAGCCCCATCGACATTCACGGCGGCGGCGTCGATCTCATCTTCCCGCACCACGAAAACGAGATCGCGCAGAGCGAAACCGCGCATGGGCGCCCGCTCGCGCGCGTCTGGATGCACAACGGCTTTCTGACCATGGACAAGGAGAAGATGTCCAAGTCCATCGGCAATATCGTGACCCCGCGCGAATTGCTCGACGACGGTTGGGCCGGCGAGACCATACGCTGGGCTTTGCTCAGCGCGCACTACCGCGCGCCGTTGGATTGGTCGGATGATTTGCTGCGGCAGGCGCAGGCGAGCCTGGATCGGCTTTACGGTGCGCTGCTGCGTCTGAGAGAGGTACGGCCCGCTGACGCCGCCGCGCCCGAAAGTTTCGTGGCCGCGCTTGCCGACGATCTGAACACGCCAGAAGCCATTGCTGAGCTTTCAGCGCTTATCACCAACGCCAACAATGCCAAGAAGCCCGCCGAGCAGGCGCAAGCGAAAGGCGCATTGCTGGGCGTGCTGGCGTTGCTGGGCGTTGGCCAGAGCGATCCCGCGCATTGGTTCCGCGCCAGCTTCGGTGAAGAGGCGGCGCGCGACATCGACGCTCTGGTCGCCGAACGCGTCGCCGCGCGCACCGCGAAGAATTTCGCCGAAGCCGATCGCCTGCGGGATGTGCTGGTGGAAAAGGGCGTCGAGGTGATGGACGGGCCAGGTGGGAGCACCTGGCGGCGGAGGGGATAGGCAGTTGCCTTCAAGCGCCTTCTGGTTGGTCGCAATCCGCGAGGCTGACCAAACATTCGCCATGGGCCCAATCTTAATCTGAAGGGCGGTTCTTCGCGCGAGGCCCGCACCTTGGAAGGCGTGGCGATGAGTTTGTACGCTGGCGTGTTTCTGTTGGCGGCGGCCATTGGCTCGCACGCTTACTCAGCGGCGCGGGCGCCAACGACGGCCGAATGCACAGCCCTCATGGATGCCCGAGACCAACTCGCGCCCGGCGTTAGCCTCAGCGCAATGCAGCCGATGGGTGGAGGAGGCGAGGGACATCGCCAAACGCGGTTGCGCGCAATCTCTGAGGTCGTTCCGAGCGAAACGCTCCCCCAGCTTGAACGTGCGATGGCGCGCGTAGCCAGCGCCCGATTTGAGCTGCGGTGCGCCGAGGATCGCGAAAGCGGCGGTGTCTCGGGCGGGCTAGGCTTTCGCATCAGTTTGCCGGCATTCTCAGCAGACGGTCGCTGGATGACCCTTGCGTGGTTCAGGACCGCCGGGGTTGTCGGGAGCGAGGGCTACGAGTGCGCCTTCGAGCGGATCGGCGAGCGCTGGGTAAGGCGAGATTGCGAACTTACATACATCTCTTGAGGCAGCAGGCGCAGCGGCCCGGGTTGCCGAGGGCGCGGTCCCCATCTAAGCCGATGCGCGCTCGGGTGGGAAGGACAAAGGCCATATGAGGATGCTCGTAATCGTCGCCATGCTGATGGCGGCTGCGCCGACGGCGGCGCAGGACTTGGGCCCAACGCCGTTTCCGGTTGAGCGCGGCAGCGCCCTGCCGCCGCCATCTCCTGGTTCGACGCACTCCGCCCCACCGGAAGGTCGCGCCGCCAGCGGGCTCGACTTCGGCGCCTGGCGGTCTGAAGAAAGCATCCAAAGCAATCGCGCCTTCCAAGCCGCCATCGCTGCACGCGCAGCCGGCAAGAGCGCGGCCGAGCTGCGCGCCGACCTCGAAGCCAACGGCTTTGCCTGTTCGAGCGAGGGCCGCTTGGATTGTCGCATCGAAATTGTTGAAAACGGCTGCGCCTTCGATTGGTATGTGGTTATGGAGCCCAACCGCCCGTCGCCGGTGGCGGGGTTCGACCGGCTCTGCTTGCGCCGGCAATAGGAGTTCGCAATGGCGCGTCTCGGGGCTCTGTTGGTCTTGCTGGCGGCTGCCGCGTGCGCGACCCCGCCGACGCCGGGACCGAGCGCGCCTGCCGGGCCCGCCTCGATTCCGTCAACGCCGCTCTCGCTTGGCGATTGGCGCAACGCCAGTGCAGCAGCCACATTGAGCGGCTGGGAGCACACCGTGACCAGTCGCTACGGCGCAGGATTGGCGCTGGAGCGCGTCGCCGCTGATCTGCGCAGCAACGAGTTCCAATGCGCGCCCAATCAGGCGCGCGGCGGGCGGGGCGATCCTGCCGCTGAAGTGTGCCGGCGCACCATCACGGCGAGCGGCTGTACCCACACATGGCAAGTGCATCTGTTTGATGCAGCCGGCGATCGCCGCTTGGCGCGCACGCGCGGTCTCTACGATCGCCGCTGCGGCAGCGATGGCTTGTTGGGCGGCCCCGGTTAGAGACCAGGGCCCGCGTCGTCGCGCGCCAGATACGCTGCGATATCTTCAGCTTCGAGCGTGAGCATCGGCGCCAGGCGCCAGTTTAGCACCACGTTCTTGCCCTCGAACAGTTCAAGCGCTTGTCGGCCCGACATCATCCGGCGCGGCACGCCGGGGCCCATCACCGAAGACAAGCGGCTGTCCGAGGTAAAGATGAATCCGGCCTCGCGGTCCTCGTCGATACGCAAGAGTCGCGGTGGCGAATCGTACTCATCGTTGGCGAAAGCAACCGCGACCCGGCTTTCCAGGAGTACACGGCGGAAAACAGGGCGCTGAGTTGGATCTTCGAGCGCTGCGAGGAACACCCGCTCCAACTCGTTCTCCGCTTCGATCGATTGAAGCCGCATGCCTTGCGCGAAGGCTGTCGCCGGCATGGCCCCAGCCAACATGATAAGGAACGAGCGCCGCAGCATCACCTGTCTCCCGATCTCTTTGCATTCGCCCGCAAGGAAGGCCACATAAAGGCGAGCATGGAAGACCTCTATCATCCCCGCATTCTCGAACTGGCCGCCGACATCCCTCACGTTGGGCGGCTTGCTGCCCCCGATGGCGCCGCCACCAAGGTGAGCCGGGTGTGCGGCTCGGTGGTCACAGTAGAACTCAAGCTCAAAGATGGCCTCGTCAGCGACATTGCCGTTCACCCTAAGGCATGCGCGCTGGGCCAAGCCGCGACCGGCGTGCTCGCCATGCACGCGATCGGGGCGGCCCCAAGCGAAATTCGCGCCGCGCGCGACGGCTTGCGCGCCATGTTAAAGGAGGGCGCGCCGCCGCCGACCGGCCGCTTCTGGGAGCTACGTCACCTGGAGGGCGTCAAGGACTATCCGCCGCGCCATGCCTCGACCATGCTGGCGTTTGATGCCGCCGTCGAAGCGTTGGAGAAAGCTGAGCCGAATGCGCGTTGAGCTGCTCGCCTCGCTCCTGCTGGCGGCGGCCGCGTGCCAGCAAGGCGCCACAGCGCCGACGCCGCCGGTTGAACGGTCGGCGTCTGAGGGATTGTCGCCAATCGATCTCGACGCGCTGGTGGCCGATGCCCCGGGCTATGTCGCCAACCGCTACGATGCCGCGGATTTGCCGGACGCCCTGGTGCGCGACCTCGCGGCCGCGGGCTTCACATGTCAAGCCGGCGCGACCGCAGCCGCAACCGACTGCACGCGTGCAATCGCGGCATTCGCCTCATGCTTCGATATTTGGAGCGTGCGTATCACCGCCGACCATCTAGCGCATGCAGAGGTCAACCGGCGTTGCATGGGGGCGATGCCCCCGCCCAGCCAGCCATGAGCTTCTATTCCCGTCACATCCTGCCGGTGCTGATCAACTGCGCCTGCGGCGCCAAGCCCATCCGCTATCAGCGCCGCAAGATCGTGCCGCGCGCCGAAGGCGTCGTGCTGGAGTTGGGTTTCGGCTCTGGCCTCAATCTGCCGTTCTACGACGCCGCCAACGTCGCCAAGGTGTATGCGCTCGAGCCCGAAGCGGGGATGCTTGCGCGCGCGCGGCGCGTCGCGCGCGATGCGCCTGTGCCCATCGAGATATTGCCCGAGCGCGCGGAGGCGCTGTCGTTGCCCGCAGCCAGCGTCGACACCGTGCTGGTCACCTACTCACTTTGCACCATTCCCGATCCGGTCGCTGCGCTTGTGGGCGCGCGCCGCGCGCTCAGGCCCGGCGGCAAGTTGCTCTTCTGCGAGCACGGCCTCGCACCCGACAAGCCGGTGCGCCGCCAGCAACGCGCCATCGAGCCCATCTGGCGACGGATCGCCGGCGGTTGCCACCTCGCGCGCGACATCCCCGCGATCATTGCCGAGGCGGGGTTCGCGATCGCCGACCGGGAAGCCATGTATCTGCCCTCGACGCCGCGCTTTGCCGGCTACAATGTCTGGGGAAGCGCGACACCGGCGCCCTAAGAGGCGCAATTTCGCTTGCCATGAGAGGTGCGGAGGTTAGCCTCCCCCCGGGTTTTCAGAGGGACAAACGCATGAGATGGCTGTTGCTTTTGATCGTGATCGCAGGCGTTGCGGCCTATTTCACGCGCCCCGAGGAAAGCGTCATGCGCGAACGCGCTGAAGCAGTGCTCAGCGAGCCGTCGAATTTGCGCGAGGGTTTTGAGAGCATTGGCGCCGCGATCGCTGGCGAGCGCCAGTACACGAACTACTACGTGGTGGCGAAATACACTGTAACGCTCGACAACGAGCCGCTGGTGACGTGCTGGGGCGCCTTCCAGCAAGTGCAATGCGACCGCGCTTCCGAAACGCCGGAGCCCGCCGCGGCGCCGTGATGCGTGAACCGAAGCGGGGCTAACGGCCCCGCTTTCGACGGTCGTCGATGCGCGCCCATATGATCACCACGAGAGCGATCAGCAGCACCGCGCCCAGGATCCAAATCGTATTGAAACCGCCGTAAGGCGTGTCGATCACGGGAAACAGCGCCGCCACTTCGCGAACGCTCGCGCGCACGAACTCGACCACGGCCACAATGCCCGCCACGATCGCCGCAAGAATGGTGCGGCTGCGCCCGATCGGCTTTTGGGTCGGCGCCCGCGGTGGCGGCTCTGGTTGAGGCGCAGGCGTCTCCGCACTGGGAGGCGGCGGCGGCGAAGTCGACTGGCTGTCCTGCGGCGGCGCGTTCGGCTGCTCGGGGGATGGTGGCGGTGCAGGTTCAGGCGCGGGAGCGGGCGCTGGTATCGGCGCGGGAGGCGAGACTGGCGCGGGCGCTACCGCGATTGCCGGCAGTATCGCCTCGTAGAATTTGCGCGCGTGCTCGGCGATTTCCTCTGCCTTGTCTATCGAGCCATCACTGCGCCTCCCGTTCACGATCAGGCGGGCATTGTGCCAATCGTAATGCTCGTTGCCGAGGTAGCGCTCCAGCGCGTGTCTGCGCCGGAACAAGCCCTTCACCATCCCTCGGCAGATGATCTTGGCGGCGATTGACGACTCCATGACCAAGTCCGGATTGTCATAGAGGTGGTCGCCCATGCCGAGTTCTGCACCCATGGCCTTGTAGTTTTCGTCCCAAGTCAGTTGGACGAAGCCGCGCCCGTAATAGGAGTGGCCGTTCTCCTTGCGCGAGACGTAGTCGCGCAACCCCTCGCGCTGGATATGGCGTTGGACGCGTGCGAATGCCTGCTCGTCGCTGGCTGCGAATCCTTCTCTGATCGGCGCCATGTAAGCCCCGGTCTCGTGCCAAGCGGTGGCGAGGACATACGCGAGCCAAGCCGGGTCGCGGTCGCCGTATTCCGCCTCCCACACGTTCAAGATCGCTTCGAATCCATCCCGCCGGGGAGGCTGGCCTTGGCGAATGGGATCCATCGCTCGCGACCCGAAGCGCGCAACGATGCCAGCGTACAGAGTTTCGCGATCAATCCCCATCTGAGCCTCCGCGCGCTGTGGATTACCACTCCACAGCCGCCAAGCAAACAAGGATGTCGTCTTCGCCGCCGAACTGTGGTATAGTCACTTCCATGACATTGACGGCGACCACTACTCCATAAAGCCGGCGGCGCGAGATCGGGCGCGCCGCAGCGGCGGCGTTTGCGTCCCGATCAAGCCACACAAACCCAACGCAATCGTCTAGTCATGTCGCCCAGCCTGCCAGCCCGGCGTTGGCCCTCTTTGGGGCTTCTCGCCCTCATCCAAGTGTACAAGTGGACGTTCTCGCCCCTGATAGGGCGCGACTGCCGCTACTTGCCCACGTGCTCGTCCTACGCCGCCGATGCGATCCGCATGCACGGCGCGTGGGCGGGCAGCTGGATGGCGGGGGCGCGGCTCTGCCGCTGCCACCCCTTTGGCGGCCATGGCTGGGATCCCGCGCCGGAAATCAGGCCGCGCGCGCCTTGGTTCGCACCCTGGGTCTATGGCGATTGGAAGCGCGGCTATCGCGCGCCGTTTTCTTCCCGCGCCAGCGGGGGAAGTGTCATTGGCGAAGCCAATGACGAAGAGGGCGCCAGCGGACGGTGAGACGCATCGCCCCCTCAGTCACGCCGCGCGTGACAGCTCCCCCGCGAGCGGGGGCGCAAAGGAGAACAGTATTCCATGAGCATTTCTCTCAAATTTCCCGATGGCGCCGAGCGATCGAACGACGATGGCGTGACGCCGCTCGCGGTCGCCGAGGGTATTTCCAAGTCGCTGGCGCAGAAGGTTGTCGCCGCCAAGATCGATGGCGCGTG
>CAYRHK010000137.1:0-6479 GCA_964423825.1 uncultured Terricaulis sp.
GATCACCCATGACCTGGTTTCGGCGCGCAAGATCGCCGACGAGATCGCCATGCTCCAGGGCGGTAAAATCGTCTGGCGCGGGCCTACTGCCTCGCTCGACGCCAGCGGCAACGCCATGGTGGAGCAATTCGTCGCCGGCCGCGCCGATGGGCCGATTCAGGCGGTCGTCTAGTCGTTCGCCCCCAGCGCATCGGCGACGATGCGCGCATGATCGAAAGCCAGATCAGACGCCTTCCAATCAGCCACGAACACCGCGTCGTCGGCATCATCGCCCCCCGCCGCCAACTCAGTCGCCGGCGTCACCAGAAACGCGATGCTCACTACCGGCCCACGCGGGTCGCGTCCGGGATCGGAATAGACGCCGACTAGTTTTTCGATGTGGCCGATGACGCCTGTTTCCTCCCGCAGTTCGCGCAACGCCGCCGCTTCAACGCGTTCCCCGGCGTCAACGAAGCCCCCCGGCAGCGCGTAGCGTCCCTTGAACGGCTCGCGCCCGCGCCGCACCAACAACAACCGGCCAACCGGGTCCAGGACGACGCAGTCAACAGCGAGCGCTGGGCCCGAGTAGGTATGATTCATTGCGCTCTCGCTTGCGGACTGGTGCTGCGCTTCCACTAAACGCACGCTTCGGCTCGCGCTAGCGGTTAGTGGCCGCGTGCATGCGCAACTTGTCGAGATAGGCGCAGAGCTTGCATTGCGCTTCGTCAGTCATCGGCGAACCCGACAGCAGCAATCTCATCGCGCTCACATGCAGCTTGACCGCAGGATGATCGAGACTGGGAATGGCTTCGTCGAGCAGGCGGCAGAAACAATAAGCGGCTCGTGACAGGCCAGGATGGCCAAACATGCCCGCCATGCCCGCCACCGTGCACGACAGCGCGTGCAATTCGCCGCGAGCCTGCCGCGAGCCCGGTCCGCCCGCGGCGACTTTGAATTCGATCTCGGTAACGCAGCGATCCAGTTCTTCCGCCGCCTTGTCCTTAAGCTCGTCCATGTTCACGGCGGCGCGCTTGACGGCTTCGTCCACGTCGATGCCATCAGGGGCGACGAGCGCCTGCGCCAAGCCTCCGCCCATCAGAACATCTCCACACCGCTGCCGCTCGAAGACACAAGCTCGGCGGGCGCGGTGAGTTCCCCGCGACGGCCTTCCGCCTCGGCGACATAGAGGATGCGCTCCAGCAGCGATTGCGTCGAAAACGGTTTGGCTACGACGTAGTCGGCGCCGCATTGGCGCGTCGCCGTTATCAGACGGACATAGGTATAGGCCGTGAGAATGATCACCGGCACAGCCGCGTTGGGGCTTCGCCGCTCGGAACGCAGCCAACTCACAAAGCGATAGGCGGGATCGCCGAAGCCGTAGGGATCCAGCAACACGAGGTCAACAGAGTGGGTCTTCACAACCTCCGTGCCGGCGCCGAGTTCCGTGCAGCGAAACATGCGTCTGAAGCCGCAACCGGACAGGATGCCGGTAATCACTTCGACGAACAGCGGCGAGGCATCAATGATCACCACCGAGGCGTTGGCGAAATTGAAAGTGAGTTCACTGCGCAGCGAACTCACGGCGCCACTCTTTGAATGGCCTCGATCAGTTGGGTGGGATTGAACGGCTTGACGATCCAACCGGTGGCGCCCGCGGCCCTCGCGCGAGCCTTCTGAGCCGGTTCGCTTTCGGTGGTCAGCACTAGGATCGGCGTCGATCGCGCTGGTGTTTCTGCGCGCGCGCGCTCGATGAAGGAGAGTCCATCGAGCCTGGGCATGTTCACATCGGTGATGATCACGTCAGGGGCCAGGGATTTAAGGCGCTCGAGCCCCTCGATTCCATCCTCCGCCAGAACGACGTTGAAGCCGGCATTGCTCAGCACAAAGTTCACCAACTCGCGAATCGTCAGCGAGTCGTCTACCGCCAGGACTGTTCTGCGTCGCGACATGAAGAGCGCCCCATCGGCGTCTGGCCTAAGGCAGAAACGTTAATCTCCGGTTGCAACTTTGGGTTGTGTATCGCCGCGACCGCGCCGGACGGCTAAGCTCGACGCGACTCATGGCCAAACTCGACCACGTCTTCACCTGCCAGGCCTGCGGCGCCATCTGGCCCAAATGGGCCGGCAAATGCGACGCCTGCGGGGAATGGAACACGCTGGTCGAGGAAGCCGCGCGCCCGGTCGTGCCTGGAGCGTTGGCGGCGCCCGTGAGCGGCAAAAGGGCTAAAGCGCTCGCCTTCGTCGATCTGGCCGGCGTCGCCGATCCGCCCGAACGGCTGGCCTCCGGCATATCCGAGTTTGACCGCGTCTGCGGCGGCGGCTTGGTGGCGGCCTCCGCGATCCTGATCGGCGGCGATCCGGGCGTCGGCAAGTCCACCTTGCTGCTGCAAGCTGCCGCGGCGATGGCGCAGCGCGGCGCGTCGGTCGCTTATGTCACTGGCGAAGAAGCTGAAGCGCAGGTGCAGGATCGCGCGCGCCGCTTGGGCGCGGCTGGCGCGCCGGTGAGCCTCGCGGCGGAAACCGATCTGCGCAAAATTCTCGATGGGCTGAAGGCGCTGAAGCCAGACGTCGTCATCGTAGACTCAATTCAAACCCTCTGGGCCGACGGCGTCGAGGCAGCACCCGGCACCGTCGCGCAGGTGCGCGCCTGCGCGCACGAGCTTGTACGTTTCGCCAAGAAGAGCGGCGCGGTGGTCATCCTCGTCGGCCACGTCACCAAGGACGGCCAGATCGCCGGCCCGCGCGTGGTTGAGCACCTTGTCGACGCGGTGATCTATTTCGAAGGCGAACGCGGATTGCCCTTCCGCATTTTGCGCGCGGTGAAGAACCGTTTCGGTCCTACCGACGAAATCGGCGTGTTCGAGATGGTCGAGCAAGGCTTGGTCGAAACGCCCAACCCCTCGGCGCTGTTCATGGGCGGCGCCGGCGAGCGACCATCGGGAGCAGCGGTGTTTGCCGGCGTCGAAGGTTCGCGCCCGGTGCTGGTGGAAATACAAGCGCTGGCCGCGCCTACCGCATATGGCACGCCACGGCGCGCGGTTGTCGGCTGGGACTCAGCGCGCCTTGCGATGATCCTCGCGGTGCTGGAGACGCGTTGCGGGCTCTCATTCTCGGGACGCGATGTTTATCTCTCGGTCGCCGGCGGATTGCGCATCACCGAGCCCGCCGCCGACCTCGCTGTGGCCGCGGCGCTGATTTCATCCTTGGTCGACGCAGCCCTTCCACCCTGCTCGGTCGCGTTTGGAGAGGTTGCGCTCTCGGGCGAAGTGCGCGCCGTGGGCCGCACCGATCTTCGTTTGAAGGAAGCCGCCAAGCTCGGATTCAAGGACGCGTTCGCGCCGCCGGGAAAAACCGCAAGCGCCGCCGGCGTACGCATGCGCGCCGTCGCCCACATCGCCGACCTCGCGGCGGCGCTCGGGGCGCGGTGAGGCGCTAAATCACCGACCGCCGCATCGGATCGAAGTGATCGACGCCGGATTGATCGATCAAGGTCTCCAGCGCCTCGGCGCCATGCGTTTCGCTGAACGCAAGCTCGCCGTCGCTTATCGGCAGAAGCTGCAACCAGGCCACCGTCTTCAAGGCGAAACGCTGCGTCTCCAGCACCCAGGAGAACGCCGGCTGCAACAGCACGTGGCGCATGGCGCTGCCTGGCGCGTACGCAGCCAGCGCTTCGGGATGCACGAAGCCCGGCCCGGTCTTGTAGCCGGCATTGATGATGTTGAAGGCGCAATTGGCGAGCAAAGTCGGCGCGGCTTTGAAGTCCGAGCGCAACGCCAGCAGGAGCTCCACGCGCAGCGGCGCGCCGTCCAATTCCAGACCGAGCGAATGATCCGACAAGCCCAAGGTCGCGTGCGCCGAAACGCCAGCAATCGGTGTGTCCGGCGCCGTTAGAATGTCGACCGTGTTCACATCCTTGGCGTCGGCGTAGCGCACGATTTCAACGTCGCGCGCGAAGCTCGCCCGCAAATACGCCGCTAGTCGCTTGTCCTCATCAGTCGCCACGTCCCCAGGCTTAGATGCAGGTGCGTCACGCCGCCAGACAATCCGGGCTGTTGCCGCCGTTTTCCCGCAGGAAGCCCACATAATACGACGCGTAATCCAGCGCCTCCGCCGCCTCGGCGCCCAGATCGGCGGCGACCTGGGCCCAGGCGCCCGCGCATTGATCAGCTGCTGTGTCGCTCAGCGCACAACTGACGAACGCGCCAAAGCCCACCCGGTAACGATCGAACCGATCGCGCGTCATCGGCGCGCCGTGGCCGGGCACGGCCACTTCGAACGGCGTTGCCCACGCTTCATCGAGCGCAGCGCGCCAGCGCTCGGGACACGCGGTCTCGAAGAACGGCGCCGGCAACGTGACAAGATCGCCGAGCACCGCGATCCGTGTGCGCCGATCGTAGAGCCACACGTCGGCGTCTGTCACCGCGCCGTCGGTGACACGCACGTCGAAGCTGCGCCCAGCCAGGCGCATGCGGCGCGAACGCTCGATCGCCACGTCGGGGCGCAACACATGGCGTTCGTCCATGGTGGCGAGGAAGATGTCGATCTCGTCGCGCTCAATCGGCGGCGCGCGCTCGCGCATGGCGCGGGCGGAGTTCATGTTGCGGACCAGAAAACCGCTCGGCGCGAGCGCGCGATCCACCGCCTGCGTCGTGTACACCAGAGCTTCTGGAAACGCCGCCTTCAGCCGCCCGTTGCCGCTGGCATGATCGAGATGCCAGTGCGTGTTCACGATGGCCGCGATGCGTTGGTTGCGCGCTTGCGCGAACGCGACGATGGCGTCGCTGTGCCAGGCGTGGCGGCCGCTATCGACGACGGTGAGCCCGCGCGGGCCTTCGAAGATCACAGTGTTGCCGTCGGGCCCGCGCTCGGGAGCAATGGCCCCGGGCTGCAAGTAGACGCCGGCCGCGAGTTCTCGAACAGGCGCGGCAGCGATCGGCGATCCAACAAGGGCAAGGATGATGGGCAGAAGCATGAACTACAGCTGCGCCGGGTCGCCGGATGGGGGAAGCCGCGGTTCGACCGGCTGTTATGGGTTAGCGACCGGCGCTCTCCGCTGGCCTGGCCTTTCCAAGCCGCCGCCGTGGGTCTATCCGTGACGGGGGGCCGAGAGCCCATCAGGGAGCGGGGAGCGAGCGCCATGGATCTGGGTCTAACCTGGTTTGATTTTGCGGGGTTGGTCATATTGGGCCTGTCGGGCGTGATGGCCTTCGCGCGCGGGCTCATCCGCGAAGTGTTTTCAATCATCGCCTTCATCGGCGGCGCCATCGCCGGTTGGCTACTGGCGCGCCCCCTGGCGCCGTTCGTGGAAAACGCCACGCCGCTCGACGGCTGGCTCGCCGCCATGGCCGCAGGCCTGCTTGTGTTCTTGGTGGTGTTCATCATCATCACCGTCGTGGTGTCGTCGGTTGCGAAAACCGCCCATCAATCCACCGAAATTGGCTCGTTTGACCGCGCCGCGGGGCTGGCGTTCGGCATCCTTCGGGGCGTCATCGTCGTGGCGCTGGGCGTGCTGCTGATGCGCCAAACCTCCGATCCATCGGCGCCGGTGCGCCCGCCGGCCGACCCGGTGGAGTGCCGTGCTGCTTATGACGCACTGCAAGCCCCTATTCGCTGCGCGCGCACCTATCCTATCTATGATGGCGTGGCGTCAGGGTTGGAGGTCATCCTGCCGCGGGTGCGCGCTCGGGCCCATGATATAATTGAGCGTCCAGACGGCGAATCGGCCCCGATTCCGCCGGCTGACACAGCTCCCGCGGAGCCCGCGACGCCGCCGAACTGAGGATTATCGAACCAATGCCCGCTGAGCGCCGAAGTCTCCAATTCGAACCGGCGCCGGCAGAGTCATTTTGGATCCATGACGATCGCCCTCGAGAAGAGTGCGGCGTGTTTGGGGTTTTCGGCAGCGAGGACGCCTCGGTCTTAACGGCGCTCGGTCTGCATGCTCTCCAGCACCGCGGGCAGGAAGGCTGCGGCATCGTCAGCTTTGACGGCAAGCGGTTCCATCATGAGCGCCACCTCGGCCTCGTCGGCGAACGATTTGGGGGCGCCGACGTGCCTGAACGGCTGCCGGGAACGAGCGCCATCGGTCACACCCGCTATCCGACACAAGGCGCGGTGGTGTTGCGCAATGTGCAGCCGTTGTTCGCCGACCTCGCGCAGGGCGGCTTCGCCGTCGCGCACAATGGCAACTTCACAAATGCTGTGAGCGTGCGCCGCCAATTGGTGGAGGGAGGGGCGATATTCCAGTCGACTTCGGACACCGAGTGCATCCTGCAGCTCGTGGCGCGCTCGCGCGCTGGCCGGTTCGTCGAACGCTTCATCGACGCCGTGCGCCAGATCGAAGGGGCCTATGCACTGGTTGGCTTGACAGAGACCATGATGATCGGCGCGCGCGACCCGCTCGGCATCCGCCCGCTGGTGCTGGGCGACCGCGCGGGGGCGCCTGTGCTGGCCTCGGAAACCTGCGCGCTCGACATGATCGGCGCGCGCTTCGTGCGCACC
>CAYRHK010000138.1:0-6460 GCA_964423825.1 uncultured Terricaulis sp.
AGGTCGCGCGTCGGCTGGGCATCGTGAAACAAAGCGCGGCTGGCGGCGGCGAGAGTGTGCATTAGGGCGGCGACTGTCATGGGCTGATGACAGGCGCCGCCGAACCGCAGAGGATGGCTGCGGCAATAGGGGCTGACAATGAAAGCAATCGTCACGGTGGGCTTAAAGCCCGGGGTGCTGGACGTACAAGGCAAGGCTGTCGCCGGCGCGCTGAATGACCTGGGGTTCGGCGTCAATGACGCACGCGTGGGCAAGGTGATAGAGATCCAACTCGAAGGCGATCTCGACCCAGCAACGGCCGAGGCGCAGGTTCGCGAGATGTGCGAGAAACTCCTCGCCAACACCGTGATCGAAAGCTACCGCGTCGATATCGCCTGAGCGGCGACGATCGACTTGTGCTGTCGCGGCCGCAAGCCGTAGGCTTTCCTCACTGCATGAGGACGCGCCGATGCTCACTTGGGGCGACGATTACCCGATCCACCAGGCGCCCGAGCCGGTCGCTTTCGCCGGCAGCGACCGCAATTTCTACGATCGCTATTTCTTCAACGGATACAGCCCCGACCTTTCTGTGTTCTTCGCGGCGGCACTAGGCGTCTATCCGCACCTCGACGTGATTGACGCCGCATTCTGCATTCTCGTCGACGGCAAGCAGCACAATGTACGCGCCTCGCGCCGGCTCAACAGCGAGCGCATGGATTTGCGCGTCGGCCCGATCTCAGTCCGCGTGGTTGAGCCATTGCAGAGACTGAGCATCGGCGTTGCCGACAATGACGGCGGCGTTCGCGCCGACCTTGTCTTCGAAGCGCGCCATCGTCCCATCGAGGAGCCGCGTTTCACCCGCCGCATCGGGCCGCGCTTGTTCATGGACTACACGCGCATGACCCAGAACGGCGCGTGGACGGGCGCCCTTTCAATTGAAGGCCAAGACATCGCCATCAACGGCGCGCTCGGGACCCGCGACCGCTCTTGGGGCATCCGGCCCGTCGGCGCACCGGATTCACAGCCAGCCCAAACACCTTTCCAGTTCTTCTGGCTATGGGCGCCGTTCAATTTCTCCGACCGCGCGGTCTTCTTTCACACCAACGACGACGAAACAGGCCAAGCGTGGAATCGGCGCGGCGTGGTCGACGTGTTCGGGCAAAAACGCACCGAGTTCGAGCGCCCGCGCGCCGATCTCTTCTACCGCAGCGGCGCCCGGCGCCTAAGCGAAGCGCGGGTGACGCTCGACGCCGCGCGCACGCTAGCCATCAAGCCGACTGGCGCACACTTCTGCATGAGCGGTTTGGGCTACACCCACCCCACTTGGGGCCACGGCCGCGATCATGGCGACCTCGAAGTCGCGCATGACGTGATTGACACCACAAGCCTAGTCGACAACGCCCCCGGCCAAATGCACATCCAGGCGCTTGCGCGCGCCACGCTCAGCGACAGCGACCAACACTTTGAAGGCGTTGGCGTGCTGGAACAATTCATTATCGGCCCGCATGCGCCCAGCGGCTTCAAGAGCATGCTCGACGGCGCGCCATGAGCGTCAAGTCACATCCCGACGCCTTCACGAGACCCTGGATCGAGACCTCTCTTAACGCGCCCGCAGGCTCGCTGCGCGGCTTCAGTGCAAACGCCATTGGCACCGGTCAGATGAGCCTGAGCTTTCGCGTCAAGCTCGACTGGATGGGCGACGAGGGGCCCGCCTCGATCGTAGCCAAATGCCCTTCGCCCGATCCCGGCACACGCGCGATAGCTGCCGCACTTGGCGCTTACGCGCTCGAAGTCGGCTGGTATCGTGACCTCGCTCAGAACATCGGTGTCGCGTGCCCGCATTGCATGCACCTGGAAGCTAGCGGCGACGGAACAGAGTTCGTGCTCCTGCTCTCAGACCTCGCGCCAGCGCGCCAGGGCGACCAGCTCGCTGGCGCGTCAATCGCGCAAATCGAAGCCGCGCTTGCGCAGGCCGCGCGTCTACATGCGCCGTATTGGGACAACGCGCGCATTGATGACATCGCCTGGCTGCAGCCGCGCCCGCAGGTCGATGCCATGATCAGACAGATGCTGGCGCCGCTCTACGCCAAGTTCCGCCAACGCTATGCCGAACGCCTCGCTCCGGAAATTCTGGAACTCGGCGACGCCCTCATCGCGCGCGCGGACGCCTACTTCGGCAGAACCCCCGCCGCCCGCACGCTGCAGCACCGCGACTTCCGCGTCGACAACATCCTGTTCTCTCCTGACAACAATCAAGCCTTTGTCGTCGATTGGCAGACTCTCGGCATTGGATCTGGCGTCGCCGATATCGCCTACCTGATGGGCGCCAGCATCGCCGATCCCGAGCTTCGTGCGAAAGAAGAAGCGCGGCTTGTGAGCCTCTACGCCGATACGCTGGGCGACCTGAAGGTCAACGCCGACCCAGAAACGATCTGGCGCGAGTATCGCCTCTACGCGTTCTCGGGGATAATCATGGCGATCATCGCGTCAATGAATGTCGAACGCACCGAGCGCGGCGATGAAATGTTCGCGCTGATGGCCGAGCGACACGCGCGCCAAGCGCTTCACCTCGACAGCCTATCGCTGCTCTAGCTTAAGCCCACATCGTCGTTGTCGTCCCCGAGTCGCCCCACGGGGATGATCGGCCCGCCGTCTCCTTTACGGCGGCGTCGCGTTCGCACTCCGCTCATCGACACGATGGCAATCACCACGAGAACGCCAACGCCAATGGCCACCGCAATGACTTCTACGTCCATCAGCCACATATGGCGCGCGCGACGCCTTAACGCCAGCCGCTAGCTGCCGCCGTCAGCACCCCCGCTGTCCGCTCTCATCGCCATCGGCGTCACTATCAGCGCCAGCATGCCAAACGTTCCACCAGCCCCGACAATGGCTACCGAGCCGCATCTTCCGCCAAAGGCCGCGCCAAGAGCTCCGCGATCGAGAGACCCACTTCATTGTGACCTCCAAACGCCGTCCCAGTGTGGCCTTCCGCCACGCGCAGCGCGTAGGCGTCGTACGCTTCAGTGGGTAACGGTACATAGCCGACGCGCGGCGCCAGCACTGCGGCGTTCTCGATGAAGTATGTCACGAAACGCCGCACTTGGGGACGGCGCAGCGCCTCAGCGTTGACATATATGAACATTGGTCGCGACAGGGGGTAGTCGCCCGAAGCGATCGATTCTGGAGATGGCGCCACGCCATCCACCGAAAGCGCTTTTACGCGCTCATGATTTTGCTCGTAGTAGGCATAGCCGAAGTAGCCGAGGGCGCCGGCATTGCTCGCGACCCCCTGCACCAGCACGTTGTCGTCCTCGCTCGGCGTAAAATCTGTTCGCGACGCATCGCCGTCGCCGCTCACGGCTTCGTTGAAGAAGTCAAATGTGCCAGACGCTGTCCCCGGACCAAACAATTGTAGCGCCGTATCCGGCCCGCCTGGAATGACTTGGCGCCAACGAGTGATCGCACCCTCCGCTGCCGGCTCCCAAGCGCGGCGCAACTCAGCCATTGTGATGTTGGAGAGCGGGTTGCTTGGGTGCACCACAACGCTTATGCCGTCGAAGGCAATAGGAATTTCCACATACTGGATGTTGGCGGCGGCGCAGGCCTGCATCTCTTCAGCCTTGATGGGCCGCGAGGCGTTGGCGATCTGAATCTCGCCGCGGCAAAACTTGCCGAAGCCGCCGCCCGTGCCACTTTCGCCGACCGTGACGCGCGCCGCGCCGGTCTGCGTCGTCGAGAACGCCTCCGCCGCGGCCTCCGCCAACGGGAACACCGTCGACGAGCCGTCGACCGATATCTGCTCGGACGTGTTGCCTCGCGCCGGCGCTTGCGGCCCCCCCTGCCCACACGCTGTCAGCACCAACGCAACGGTGGCCACCGCCGCACGCAACAATCTCCTACCGCTCATTGCTGACCCCCGTTTTCCCGCATCTGGCTGAATCCTTGCGTACATGCTAGCGCCGCGGCTCAGCCTTAAGAAGCGGATTTCAACACTGGATGCCCTCTCTTGCCCTTCCCGGCCACGTGGCCGTGATCACTGGCGCCGCAAGCGGCATCGGGGCGGCGCTGACGCACAATCTCGCCGCGCGAGGATGCCGCCTCGCCCTGGCCGACATCGACGAACGGCGCTTGTGCGAACTGGCGGCCACGCTGCCCAAAAATGCCGAGATCAGCACCCATGTATTGGACGTTTCCGACGGCGCCGCGTGCCGACAGTTCGCGGGGCGCGTTGAGAACACGCAAGGCGGCGCTCGCCTCCTGATCAACAACGCCGGCGTGGCGCTGCATGGCGATTTCGAGCACCTCAACGAAGCTGAATTCGACTGGCTCATTGGCGTGAACTTCCAGGGCGTCGTGCGCATGACCCGCGCCTTCCTCCCACAGTTGCGACGTGCGGACGCCGCCCACATCGTCAACGTCTCGAGCTTGTTCGGCTTGATCGCTCCACCCGGGCAAACCGCCTACGCCGCCAGCAAATTTGCGGTGCGGGGCTTCTCCGATGCGCTGCGCCACGAACTACGGGGCAGCAGCGTCGGCGTCACCACCGTGCACCCCGGCGGCGTGCGCACCAACATCGCGCGCAGCGCGCTTGAGCGCGCCCCCAACGTGAACGACCGCGCGCGCAAGCTCGCGCGCGCTGAACGCATGCTCACCATGGCGCCGGAAAAAGCCGCCGCAACGATTGTCCGCGCCATCGAGCACCGTAAACCACGCGTCCTGATCGGCGCCGACGCGCATGTCGCATCGCTGATCGAGCGCATCGCGCCAGCGCATTATTGGGCTGCGTTGGGCGGGCGCCGAGCTAAGTGATCGCCAGCGGCAACGATGCGTAGCCGCGAAAGCCATAGGTGACTTTGCGCGGAGGTTCGCCGTCAAACCGCAACCTCGGAAAGCGCGAAAACAACATTGAGAGGGACGTCGCCGCTTGCATGCGCGCAAGTGCAGCCCCCGGGCACGCGTGCGAACCGCCTCCAAAGGAGACGTGCTCGCGCCGAGCGCGGTCGATGCGAAACAGGTGTGGATCTTCAAACACCTCGGGGTCGTGATTAGCCGCCAGGAGCGATGCTTTCACAGTGCCCCCGCGCGGCAAGCAATGGCCCATATATTCGCCCTCGGATGGCATGTGCCGCGCCGCCGCGCTTACGGGCGGGTCGAAACGAAGCACTTCCTCGACCGCCGCGTCGATCAGCTCCGGCCGCGCGCACAAAAGCGCCAACTGATCCGGGTGGCGCAGCAACAAGGCCACGCCGTTGCCGATCACATCAGTAGTCGTCAGATTGCCGGCAATGAGCATCAGGAGACACAATGGCGCAATATCCTCGTCGGTTAGCCGCACGCCATTAAGGTCCGCCACGATGAGATCGGAGATGAGGTCCTCGCCGGGCGCCACCCGCCGCCCTCGCACCGCCGCCAACACATAGGCGCTCAACGCTGATTTGACGCTCGCGAGCTTTTCCTCCTGCTCCGGAGAGCGCTGCGGCAGCATCGACAACACGCCTGCGTCCTCGGACCACGCGCGGATGTCGCCGATATCGCCCCGCGGCAGACCGAGTATGTCGGCGATCATGGTCAGCGGAATCGGCGCAGCGAAATCGTCGATACCGTCGAATCTCACCTTGGCCTCGATATGATCCAGCAGAGCATCGACCAAAGTGGCCGCACGCTGACGCCTTGCCGCCACCGCCCGTGCATCGAGCGCGCGCCCAACGAGCTTTCTGCCGAGCCGGTGCTTTTCGCCCTCGATGGAAAGCAACGTGCCGGCTGCCACATCGGCGCCACGCGTGGGCGCGGCATCGCCATCGCGGGTCAATTCCTTGTCGGACAGCGCCTTTCGGACGTCGCCGTGGCGGGTCAAGAACAGACGCCGCCCATCAGAACTTGGGTCAAGATAGCGTGGCGCCCGCATCCGCAACGCATCTAACGCACCGTGAGGCGCGTCGCGAAATCCGGCATCGAGTTCGCTGAGCTCCAGCCCGCTCGGCAAAGCCTCTTCCCGCACCGAATCCATCAATATCCCCGACTCGCCCGCTGCAAGCGTCTTAGCAGCATTAACTTCCAGGCAACATCTAAGGCAGGTCAGGGCCGGCGAGAGCGCCACAGCCACCACGTCAGCGCGGCGGTCGCAGCGATCGAGACCAGCGAGGCTATGATATTGAAAAGCGGCAACATCGGCGCAGTCCTTAGCATGCTGCGCCCACAAGCCGCCAGTCCGGCGCCAGTGCACGCAACGACGCTTTGAATTTCGCCGCGACGCACCCTATTGAAGAGACATGCAGGCTGCCGTCATCGTATTCCCTGGATCCAACTGCGACCGCGACGCCGCGCGCGCGCTGGAGCGCATCGGCGGCAAGTCCGCCGCTATGGTCTGGCACAAGGATACTCAGCTTCCCGAGGGGCTGGACCTCGTCGTGCTGCCCGGCGGTTTCTCCTACGGCGACTATGTGCGGTCTGGCGCGATGGCGGCGAAAAGCCCGATCAT